>PLJN01000109.1:0-124 GCA_003140235.1 Acidobacteriaceae bacterium | reverse complement strand
CCGCCCATGTTGGGCCCGGTGATCAGCAAGAGGGAATGGCTGGTTGCATTCAGATAAAGATCGTTGGGGACAAAGCGGTCATTGCTGGCGGTGAGTTCAAGCTGCTCGAGCACCGGATGACGGC
>PLJN01000057.1 GCA_003140235.1 Acidobacteriaceae bacterium | reverse complement strand
TCGTTGAGGTAATACTCTTTCTGGGCGCGTTCCATCTGGCGCTTTACGCGCGTCTGGATGGTACGGTCCATGTTGAGCTTTTCGATTTCAATGTCGAGAACGTCGGCAATGCGGGTGAGGCGGTCAATAGGATCAAAAATCTCCAGCAACTCCTGCTTTTCTTCGATGGAAAGCTGCAGGTTCTGGGCAATAGTGTCACTCAGCTTGGCCGGATCGCTCAGGCCGGTGATGACAATGGGCTCCAGATTCAGCGACTGGCAGAGCTTTACGTACTGATCAAAGAGTCCCTGCACGCGCTGCATGGCGCTTTCGACCGCAGGAGTGGTTTCGAGAGAATACTTTACCGTGCGGACTTCAGCTTCGAAGTAGCCGTCATTGGCGGCCAACTTGAGGACTTTGCCTCGCTCGATGCCCTCGACCAGCACCTTGATGTTGCCGTCCGGCAGCTTGAGGTTCTGGACGATGTTGGCGATGGTCCCTACCTGGTAGATCTCATGCGGCTTGGGCTCGTCAACGCTGGCGTCGTGCTGCGTGGCCAGAAAGATCTTGCGGTCGGAAGCCAGGGCTTCTTCCAGGGCGCGCACGCTCGAGTCGCGGCCCACGATGAAAGGGGTCATCATGTAAGGGAAGATGACCACATCGCGAATGGGCATCATCGGAAGCTTGCGGGTTTCGAACTTTTCCTTAATTGGGGTCACGGAACCGTCTTTCTAGCTTGGCCAAAATAGCTCACTCTGAGCACTTCCTATATGCTAAGAATACCACGTACGGCACGCCCTTTTAGGGGAGACTACTCAAGTGTATATCCCAACCTTATCAGCAAAATCAATGGATTAAGGGCATGGTGGCTTCTTTTGGCAAGTCACCAACGTAACTTGAATTTGCCCGGCCGGGCGAGGTCAGCGCAGCAGGGAGAGGGCCCGCTCATGGCAACAGTCCGGTTTAGGGAGCTAACCGGCCTTTTCCATGGGCAGGGAAACGTCTCTGCTCTCGACCATCTCTTTGGTGACTTCAAAATCTTTCACACGCCGCTGGCTGGGCAGATGATACATAAGGTCGAGCATGAGCTCTTCCAGAATCATGCGCAGACCGCGGGCGCCCACCTTGCGCTGCATGGCTTCGCGCGCAATGGCGGCAAGAGCGCCTTCGGAGAACTTCAACTTGACCGTCTCAAACTCAAACATGCGCTGGTATTGCTTGATGATGGCATTGCGCGGTTTGGTGAGGATCTCAATCAGCGCGGACTCGTCCAGGTCATTCAATATGCCGACAACCGGCAGCCGTCCCACAAATTCCGGAATCAGGCCAAAGCGCACCAGGTCCTGAGGCTCGGCGCGCTGCAGCAATTCGGTATCGCGCTTACTGGCTTCTGTGAATTCTTTTTCTTTTTGCTCGTTGGCGCGGAAGCCCATGGATTTTTTCCCGATACGCCGGGAGACGATCTTCTCCAGGCCGACAAACGCGCCGCCGCAAATAAAGAGGATGTTGGTGGTATCCACCGGAGTGAATTCCTGGTGCGGGTGCTTGCGTCCACCCTGCGGCGGTACATTGGCGATGGTGCCTTCGAGAATCTTGAGTAGCGCCTGCTGCACGCCTTCACCGCTGACGTCGCGGGTGATCGAGGGGTTTTCGTCCTTGCGCCCGATCTTGTCAATTTCGTCAATATAGATGATGCCGGTCTGCGCGCGGCCTACGTCGCCGTCCGCCGCCTGTAGCAGCTTCAGCACAATGTTCTCAACATCTTCGCCGACGTAGCCCGCTTCGGTGAGAGTCGTGGCGTCCACAATGGCAAAGGGAACGTCGAGCATGCGGGCCAGGGTTTGCGCCAGTAACGTCTTGCCGGTGCCGGTCGGCCCGATCAACAGAATGTTGGATTTCGCGAGTTCCACTTCGCCGGTCTTGGTGCGGTTCATGTGGATGCGCTTGTAATGGTTGTAAACCGCGACGGACAGTTTTTTCTTGGTCTGGTCCTGCCCGATCACGTACTCATCGAGGAACGCTTTCACTTCCTGCGGTTTGGGCAGATGGTTGGGCGCGGCGGTGGCGCGCGCTTCCGACCGGTCGTCTTCCAGAATGGAATTGCAGACGGCTATGCACTCGTCGCAAATGTAGGCCCGGGGATAATCACTGGGGGAAGAAATGAGTTTAGCAACGGCGTCCTGCGACTTCTGGCAGAACGAGCAGCGGAGAGTTTCTTCCGGCGACCTCGGCTTCACTTCAACTCCTTCATTCGCGGTCCGGAGCCTCCGAAATGGGCGGCCCGGCCGGCGACAACGCTTGCTTACTTGTGCTTGTAGATGATGTCATCAATAATGCCATACTCTTTGGCTTGGTGCGCACTCATTATGAAATCGCGCTCCACGTCTTTTTCCACCTTCTCCAGTTTCTGTCCCGTGTGCTTGGTCAGGAGCTGGTTCAGGATCTCCCGCATGCGCAGGATTTCGCGCGCCTGAATGTCAATGTCCGTGGCCTGACCGCTGATGCCGCCGCCCATAATCAAAGGCTGGTGGATCAGAATTCTGGATGTCGGCAACGCAAAACGTTTTCCCGGAGCGCCCGCGCACAGCAGCAGCGCGCCCATGCTGGCTGCCTGTCCGCAGCAGATGGTCATAACGTCGGGACGCACAAACTGCATCGTGTCATAAATCGCCATGCCCGAAGTGATGGAGCCGCCGGGCGAATTGATGTAAAGCTGAATATCTTTGTCCGGGTCTTCAGCTTCCAGGAACAGTAGCTGCGCGATCACCAGATTGGCAATCGTGTCATCAATGGGCGTACCAATAAAGATAATGTTGTCTCGCAAGAGTCGGGAGAAGATGTCATACGCGCGTTCTCCGCGGCTGGTTTGCTCTACGACCATCGGTACAAGTGCCATGTCCTCGGTTCCTTTCGTTCACTCCGCGCGATTTCGGTTCGCGCGGCCTTCGTCCCGCATGCTTCAGGTCCGCGCGGTTACTCAGACTTGCTCAATAACAAGTCTAACGCTTTATCCGTTCGCATGCGGTTGCGGATGCGGTCCGCGCTGCCGTCCTCCGCCAGCTTCTGTTTGACCGATTCCGCAGTTTGGTTCAGCTGGCGGGCCATGTTCTCGATTTCCTGCTCCAGTTCTTCGTCGCTTATCTGGATATTTTCAGCGTCGGCAATCTCCGAGAGCAGCAGGTTGGCCCGAACTTCTTTTTCCGCGTCCGGACGCTGCGCGACACGCAGACGGCGGAAGTCCATCTTGCGCATGTCTTCCGTGCTCATGCCCTGCGATGCCAGGGCGCGCAGTCCACGCTCAAGCCGGAGGTCCACCTGGCGTTCGACCAGCGCGTTAGGCACGGGAAAACTGTGCTGTTCGATGAGTTGCGCAACCAGCTTCTCTTTGGCCTCGTGCTCGGCCTTGTGTTTGAGTTCCATTTCCATGCCTTCGCGGATGCGTTGCTTCAAAGAATCGAGGGTTGGGAAATCCGGGCTCAATTCTTTGGCAAAGTCGTCATTCAACTCCGGCACGGACTTTTTCTTGATGGCGTTTACTTTCACTTTGTAATGGAGAGTCTTGCCGGCCAGCCGTGCATCGTAAAAGTCGTCACCATAGACCACGTCAAACGCCGGCTCGTCGCCGGGTTTTACGCCGCGCAGGTTCTCGTTGAATTCGTTCACGGTATTGGCGCCACCGATTTCCACCAGCACTTCGTCCATGTGGATGGGCTGCTGGGGCTTGGCGCCTTCTGGCGCGACACCTTCCGCGGCAGCTTCTTCTTTGGGAACGGCCTCAAATGAGACTTGAGCAAAGTCTCCGTCCACCAGCGCCCGGTCTTCGTCCACAGGATCGTAGCTGCCTTGCCGCTCTTGCAGCTTCGTCAATTCGCCAGCTACGTCTTCATCGGAAACATTGACAGCGGTTCGCTCCACTCGTATGTCGTTGTAGGCGCCGAGTTCGATCTTGGGCAGAACTTCAAATGCCGCTTTAAAGCGGATGGCCTGGCCTTCTTCCATCTCCAGTTCGCGAACAATCGGCTGCGACATGGGCCGCAGGCCTTCCTTCTCCACTACCTCGCGGAAATATTGCGGTACCAGAGATTCAATGATGTCGGTCTTGATCTCCTCCGCGTAACGCCTGCGGATGACCGTGGCCGGAACTTTGCCTTTGCGGAATCCTGGCACCCGCGCCACGCGCGAATAGCGTTTCACCAGGTTGTCCCATGTCTTGCCGGCAACTTCAGCGGGGATCTCCACGCTGACTTCACGGCGGCAAGCCGGGTTCATCGCGTCGACCATGGGGCCAAGCACTGCCTCACCCGTGGCTTCTAAAGCGGGCACTGGTTCCGTGGCTGCGGTTTCTGTGGTATCAGTTTCTTTTTCTGTGTTAGCGGAATTCACTTAGTTGACGTCCTTCTTGTGGGTGGCGGCAAAATAAAAAAAGCAGGCTTCAGAACCATTCCCCCAGGATTCAAGTGTAAGAGACGTTACCGGAAGGGTCAATGCGCCCACCGCTTGAAAAATGATTCAGCGCAGATGATGTTCACCAGGGAATTCCCGGCAACGCGGTTTTGCCACAGACTGTCGTTCGGGAACAGGTATTCGCTCCGCAGAATTATTGGGGAATGCGGGAAAAAAGTGGGAGCGCTATTTCACTTTTCGATGTTGAAAGAGAAGAATTTCGATGGGCCATGTGTTCTTCGGATTGTCTCTCTCTTGCGGCGAGGAAGAATACTGTGGTCTCTTCAGCGTGCGCGGTTGCGAGCAACCGGTAAAAATGTGGGCGCGATTCTTAACTTATGAGCGGTGATTCCCATTTCGGGAATCATTTATTCAGTAGGCCCAATTAACTTCGCAACCCTAAATTTATTGCTGGACACCGGCGGCGGGCCGGAGTATTAATCTTTTCTTAGATTAGTAGGCAATCCAAATCTGTGCAATAGGCGCACACAGGCTGGTTTGCTTATTGAGTTCGTAAATCACTCAAGGAATTCCCCGGACCTTGAGACGTAGGCCACAGGAGGTTGCGGTGTCGGCCTTGCATTCTCGTTCTCCCGAAGGGAACGGCACAAATCCGGCTTCTTCGAACCTGGCTGTGGCCAAAGCGGCCCTGCTCCGGTTCGGCGCGTTCGCGGCGACAGCGCAACAGGAGCGCATCCGCAAAATCCTGCAAATCATCGAAGCGACCACGCCGTGCAGCATTGACGATCTGGCGGTCGAATTCAAACTGAGCCACTCCCGTCTGGAGCACTGGTTCAAGCAGCATACCGGTGTCTGCCTCGGACACCTGCTGACCGAGCAAAGATTGCGCAGGGCAGCCGACCTCCTGGAGCACAGCTACATGACAGTCAAGGAAGTCGCGATCGTGGTTGGATATCAGCATGCGTCAAGCTTCGTGCGTGCTTTTGCGCACTGCTTCGCGCAATCTCCCGGCTGTTATCGGCGCCAATACTGGTCGCAGCAAGCGGCCACGAACCCTCCGCGGCCGAAGCTGCGGGCCGGATGAGACTTGGTCCTTGCTCACGCGCTGGCCCGGCGTGCACCTGCAAACCTTTTATTTCGAGACCTCATCGAATCCTTGAGTGCGTGCGCAAAAGTCGGTGAGACCGAATCCAGTTGATCGCGGAACTCAAAGGCGCCAGGCAGATACGAACATGGCTTCACCCGCTGATTACCGACTGAAGGAAGTTCTGCGTTGCATTGAGCGCGAGCCTTCCAAGACCGTTCGTGACCTGGCAGTCCTGGTGAACCTTAGCCGTTCCCGGCTCAGTCATTTGTTTAAGACTCAAACCGGCACGAGCTTGAATCGTTTTCTCTCGGATGTGCGCCTCAAGAGGGCCGCAGAACTCCTGCGGTCCA
Organism: Acidobacteriaceae bacterium; assembly: GCA_003140235.1. GTDB lineage: Bacteria > Acidobacteriota > Terriglobia > Terriglobales > Acidobacteriaceae > Angelobacter. The sequence goes on along the minus strand of PLJN01000057.1, from coordinate 19,994 downwards.
CTGAAATCCAAATCAAGGAAATCAGTTACATGGTGGGTTATCACCAACCGTCAAGTTTTGATCGAGCTTTCAGAAACAAGTTCGATCTTAGCCCAGCGGACTTCCGTAGTCAGAAGCGTTTTAAGCTAATAAATAGCCGGGAAAGCTAAGCGGATTGACTAGGTTCATAAGTACTCAACCCAGGGTAAGTAGTAACTCTGATCCAATAGCTACTTACGCTAACGAACAGCTAACCCCGCTAATCAACTGCGATTGACTCTCATCTCCGCTGATGGCATCTTTCTTGGGCATCGCAAATCAGCCGCAAGGCGGAATCACGACTGCCGGAACAAAACCAGGTTTTCTATTGAAACGCTGAGTTCAGAAGGAGACGCTATGTACCGTAACGTGTTTGGTGAAAAAGTTTCGCGGGCCCGATACAAGGAGATGGTCAACGCCGCCAAGAATCGGCGGGAACTGATTGCCGCGGGTTTAACCAGCCGGCGTGACCTCTTCAAGATGGGCCTGCTAACGGCCGGCGGTATGCTGATCGCCAAGAGCGGTTTGAGCGCCCGGGCCTATGGGCAAGTACAGACGAATAAACCGCCGAGTGGGCCAGACCCTAACCGCAGTCCAGGCACCAACCAGAACTGCGTGCCCGGCAACCAGACAGCCAGCCCGCACACTAGGCCGTTCATCCAGGCTCTTCCGATCATGCCGCTGGCGCAGAAGGTTTCATCGCTGACCCCCACGCCCACGGAAAGCCCGAACGTCAGTCACGGAGAAGTCCGTGCGGCTGACCACCAAGCCCACAATATCGATCCCACCAGATTCCCGGTGGTCCCGGCGACGCTTTACAACTTCCACCAGAGGCAGATTACCAATGCGGTTCAGTCCCCGGACCTGCCTCAGCAGACCGTCTGGGGATTCGACGACGGCACCGGCACACGCAGCCCTGGCCCGACCTATCAGGCCTTCTACGGCAGCCCTCAGCTCACGCGCAACACCAATTCGCTGCCACCGATCACGCAAGTCAACAATACGGGCTTCGGAATGCCTTCGGTGACCACCCACCTGCACAACGCGCACAATCCTTCGGAAAGTGACGGCAATCCCTGTGACTTCTACACCAACGGGCACTTCTGCGATCAGTACTATCCCAACGTACTGGCCGGGTTCAATTCTGACCATACGCCGAACGGGGACATCAATGAAGCCTTGGCCACGCTTTGGTATCACGATCACCGCGTGGACTTTACCTCGCAGAACACTTACAAAGGACTGTTCGGGTTCTACTGCCTTTTCAACCAATTCGACACCGGCAACGATGACACGGGATTTCGCTTGCCCGACTTCCCGGCGCACGATATTCCGCTGGCCTTCACCGACAAGATTTACGATCCGGAGACCGGCCAGATGGTGTTCGATCTGTTCAACCTGGATGGCATCCTGGGCGACAAGTTCCTGGTGAACGGCGTGATCCAGCCATTCCTGAACGTGGAGCCGCGCCGCTACCGCTTCCGCATGTTAGATCCCGGCCCGTCACGCTTCTATGAGTTCTTCCTTACCGACCTGAACAACTTGAGCGCAAACAATCAGTACTGGCTGATTGGCACGGACGGCAATCTTCTGCCCAACCCGGTGAAGATATCGAGTGTCCGCATAGGCCCGGCCGAGCGCGTGGATGTAATCGTTGACTTCCGCGCCTTCGCCGGCAAGACCATCTATCTGGAGAACCGCCTGAACCAGCTCAGCGGTCAGGGTCCGGCGGCGGTTGATAGTCAAGTCGCCGCCCAGAATAGCTCCACCACGGAATGCAGCCTGGTTCTCAACTCAAGCCAGCCCGCAATTCTGCCGGCTGGAACGGGCAACCTCCTGTTGCAATTCCGGGTCAGCGGTACGCCGGTCACCGATGACAGCGTGGATCCCGCGACCAACCCAACGTTCTACCAACTGCCTGACACCACCGCGGAGCCTCGCATCGTCCGCACCTTCAAGTTTGACCGCTTGAACGGCCAATGGTCCGTGAACGGACAGTTCATGGACTGCAATCAGTTCCGGTTCGCGGTACGGCAGAACAGCTCGGAACAATGGCTGTTGACCAACCTCACCGGAGATTGGACCCACCCTATCCACATTCACCTGGAGGAGCACCGGATCCTCTCACGCAACCGGAAGGCGCCTACTGTGCCGGGGGACTCAGGGCGCAAGGACGTGACTCAAGTGCATCCCAACGAGCGCGTGCAGCTCTTCTTCCGCTTCCGCGACTGGCTGGGCAAGTACCCCATCCACTGTCATAACGTGGTGCATGAAGACCACGCCATGATGGCTCTCTGGCATGTTGTACCGGCAGGGCAGGAAGACAACATACTGGTTCCGTAACCTCGAAAACTGCGCTCCCTGTCCGCCGGAAACAAAGGCGGCGGGGGCGCAGATAACGGAGACGCTCAGTCATGAAGGATTTTTCAAGACGCAAGTTCGTAAGCATGGCGGCCGTTGCTGCTGCCGCCGCACCGGTAGCCGCACTTCTGCCGGACGCGGCCCGTGGCGACACCGGCACTTCCGCGCCCCAGACCACGACCGAGTTGGCTCGGCAGCGCCTCCAGCGGCTGCATTTGCCAAACGTCCCTCTGATCACGCACGAAGGCAAACATGTGCGGTTTTACGATGACCTGGTCAAGAACAAGATCGTCACCCTGAATTTCTTTTTTGCCAAGTGTGACGAACTCTGTCCTCTGGTCATGGCCAATCTGGCGAAAGTGCAGAAGATGTTCGGAAGCGATTTGGGCCGGAAAATCTTTATGTACTCGTTCACGCTGAAGCCAGAGGAAGACACCGTGGACATGATCAAGGACTACCGGAAGATGTACGGAGCGATGCCAGGCTGGACTTTTCTTACCGGAAAGCTCGACGACATCGAAAAACTACGCAAAGGGATTGGGTTCAGCTATCCCGATCCGGCCATTGACAAGGACAAGACGCAGCATATCGGCAACATTCGTTACGGGAACGAGCCGCTGATGCTGTGGGCAGCATGTCCTGGGATGGCGCACACGCAATGGGTTGCCGAATCCATTTCCTGGATGATGCATCCCGAAGTGAATCGGATACAGGCGCCCTGAGACCGCATGGTCGCTGGGCTTGGTTGTTTGTGAAAAGTTTTCAATTTCGGGGGGCCGGGGTAATCCCGTGGCCATCGCCGGAAGGAAGGATCAAAAGCGATGAAAAGCACATCAAAATATGCCTTACTGTTTGCTTGCCTTTTGGCATTGGCAGGACTGTTGTTCCTGGCGGTTCCCAACCTGGCGGCCCAGCAGGATGCGCCTCCCGTGATCGGGGACGCAGACGACAACTTTAACCCTCCACCGTGCGATTACAACGATACCTTCTATAAGGATAACGGCCTCGACCCGAACAGTCCTTTCAACGTCGGTCGTTTCGGCACCTCCCGGCAGACGGGCCCGCCGGCAACGGGCAGCCAGAAAAACTGGGTAGCGGACAGCAATTGCGTCACCAAAGATCCCAACCGCAGAAATTTCCGCATTCTGGCGACCACCGGAGGCAACGCGGACGATGGCAATAGCCCCTTCACCAATGGAACGCCAGAAACCGTTGAGTTCATCTCCATCCTTTCCTTTGTGACCAAGCAGGATGCCTTTGAGAGTTCCTACTCGCGCACGGTTGGCGCCATTCACGGTGGTCTGGACGGCGATCAGCAGAATGCCGGCACTACAATCTCGATCACCCCAGGCCCCGACCCCGACACCGGGGCTACAAGCGTCAACCCGCGTGGCATCTCCATGCAGGGCATCGTCAGCAACTTTGAGGGCTACGCCGCGCTGAAACAGATTCTGCCTAACGGCACCTTCGCTGGCAACCCTTGCGCTGCGGACATGCAGAGCCCCTTGGCGCCTCCTACACCTTGCTTCCCGGTGAACACTGTGAATACTGTGTTTACCCCGAACCTAAGGCAGGACTGGAGATTTGCCACCAACCGCAACGCCATGGACGGTAGCGATAACAACTGCATCAGTACCGATACCTCTGTGTGCCCAAACGGCGTTAGCGACAGCCCGTACGGTTATTTCTGCGACGATCTGCTGGGAATGTGGATCCTCACTTACTTCTGGTTCACACAACCTCCCAATACCACCGATCCGGTCTGTGCCCCCATATTCGCGGCCATCGGTGCAAAGAACGGCTTTACTACGGATGGAACCCCCATTATTTTGACCGCCTTTGAACTCAACACTGAGCTTGAGGCCAATGGCTGCGGGGCTGAAGGCAAGGAGAATGTGGATGGGTCGGACGGGGGGGCAGTCTGGCTGGTTTGTCCCGCCATTCCGGATCCGCGGGCCGGGGCCATCGCTCTGGACGCGTTCCTGGATCAGGTGCACCAGTCCAACGGCGCCCCGCAGAACATCACCTTGCTCATCGACTTCCTTAGCCTGAAGATTTTCGGGGTGTTCCCCAATGAGCTCACGTTGAGTCAGAAATCGCAATTGAATTCATCGGTGGCTGCGGCGACTGCGGCGCAGTAGTTACCGCCGATCTAGAACGTTAGTCAAGACCCCTGGCAGTGCCGAGATGGCTCTGCCAGGGGTAGTTGTGTCCCAGGGAGCCGATGATCAAAATGCCCAGTGTCAAGGGAAAGCAGGTTTCTCGCCGGAAATTCATCAGACTGGCGGCCGGCGCGGCGGCTGTCGGACCATTCTTCCTCTTCCCCGACCGCGCTCTGGCCAGCCAGAAGACGCTGAAGATCGCAAAATGGGCCCATTTTGTGCCTGAGTTTGACCCGTGGTTTGAAAGTATGGCCAAGGCCTGGGGCCAGCAGCACGACACGAAGATAACTGTGGACGAAATCCCGGTGGAAAAAATCAGCGCCGCGGCCAGGGCTGAAGTCAAGGCCGGCAAGGGACACGATGTATTCATGTTCCCCTGGTCTCCCGCCGAGTATTACCAACATGTGATTGACCACAGCGAGATCTACCAGATGGCTGCTTCAAAGTACGGCTCCATCCCCCAACTCGCCTACCGGTCAACATTCAATCTCAAGAACAAGACATACTTCGGTTTTGCCGATTTCTGGGCGCCCTCGCCTCTGCATTTCTTTCAGGACCAGTGGGCCCAGATTGGCATGCCCCTCGGTCCTGTGCACTACGGCAGCCTGCGCAGTGGCGGACGCAAACTTCGCGACCAGCTCGGCATACCCTGCGGCCTGGCGTTTACGCCGACCCTGGAAGGCAACGTCACTCTGCACACTATCCTGTACGCGTTTCGCGCCTGGATATTGGATGGAAGCGGAAATGTACTTTTTAATAAGAATGTTTTCGCCGTCCAGGCCCTGAAGTACATCCAGGCCTTGTACCAGGATTCCGGCACGCCTGATCAGCTTTCTTGGGGACCTGGAGGCAACGTACAGGCCATGCTGGCGCGCAAGACCTCCTGCAGCACGAATGCCATCAGTCTCTTGCGCGCTGCGGAAAAGCAAGACCCTCAGATGGCAAGCAAAATCTGGTTCCAGCCGCCATTGATCGGAACGAACGGGATGGGCGTGACCGCGCTCCCGCATGTCACCAATTGCTCCGTGGTCTGGAACTTCGCCCAAAATCAGGACGGAGCCAAGCAATTCCTGGCCGATGTGATCGACAGTTCCAGGACCGGCTACGAGAAAAGCCTGGGTTGCAACCTGCCCATTTATCCGAAGACCCTTCCTGATTTCGTGGTACGGCTCGCCAAGGACCCGCAGACCGGTCCCTCCGGCAAATACATGGCGCTTAAGGATGCGTTGCATTGGACCCCGAATCTTGGCGTCCCCGGATTTGCAACTCCGGCTTACATGGAGGTTTTCAACAGTTCTCTTGTCCCCAGGATGGTCCAGAGCGTTCTTAAAGGCGAGCACAGCCCGGAAGACGCCGCCGCCCTCGTAGCGGCAGAAATCCAGCGTATCGCCGACAAGTGGAAGCAGATCGGATGATCGCTGGCAAGAGATACACTATGACCATGCAGCGGATGACCTCCATTATCGTTCTCCTTGCGTTGGCTGGCTTCGCGGTGGCCCTGCCTTCTGCCTCGGTACCTCGCAAATCGCCTGAATTTACCATCAACGAACCTTCGGGCAGAACCACCCTGCTCTCCAGCTTCAAGGGCAAGGTAGTGGTGATCGAGTTCCTCTTTATCAAGTCCGCGCACTGCATGCGCGTGGCCCAGACCATAAACAAACTGCAGAAGGAGTTGGGTCCGCGAGGCTTTCAGGCCATTGCCGTTGCTTTTCCCGCTCCCGGCTCGGATGCTGACGGCCCTTTGGTGGGCTACATGGTGGACTCCTTCAAACTGACTTATCCGGCCGGCTATACCAACTCGGAGAATGTAGACAAGTACCTCGGCCGCCAGAAAAACGATGTTTTGAACATTCCCCAAGTCGTGGTCATCGATCGCGCCGGCATGATCCGCGCGCAGAGCGGTGGCAGACCCGGAAATCCAAAGCTGGAAGACGAGGACTCCCTCCGTATTCTGCTGGACGGTTTGCTCAAAGAAAGGCCGCTGGTGAGATAGCCCCTGTCAGGCCAGCGCTCTCGGCGCCCGCTAGCAAGAGGTCGTTAGCTAACTATGCCGAAACTTTTGTCCATGGTTGATCTCACGCGGCCATTCCTGATTGTTCTGGCTTCCTTCTGCTCGATTTTCCTGGTCGCGGCGCAAACGGCCAATCCGGAACTTGAGCGGGAATTGCAAGCCGGCAAGCAAGCGGCTGAACAGAGCAACTATGCTGAGGCCGTCAAACATTTCATGCAGGCCAACCGACTCCAGCAGGACAAGTGCTCCGAATGCTACGTGTGGCTGGCCCGGATCGAGATGGCGGAGAACAAACTTCCGCAAGCCCTGGAACAGACTGGGAAGGCCATTGCGACGGCCACCACCGGCCCACAGAAGGCCAGTGCACAGATGTACCGCGGCATCATCGTGAGCCGGCAAGGCAATCTTGCCCAGGCGGAGACCGCCTTCAAGGCCGCGTCGGCCGCCAATCCGAGTTGCGTGGAATGCAGGTTCAACCTCGGCTTCGTGCTCCTCAAGGAATCGAAAGACACCGAAGGCGTGCAGGTGCTGAAAGCTGTGGCGCCGCAATTTGCGGGCACACCCCGAGCACGCGAAATCCAGAGATGGATTGATGACCCCAGCCGTATTCGCAAGGATTTTGCTCCCGAGTTTTCCGCAAAACTGGCGAGCGGACAAGAGATCACCCTGGACACGCTCAAAGGCAAAGTCGTCCTGCTGGATTTCTGGGGCACGTGGTGCGCACCCTGCCGCGGGTCTTTGCCATTATTGAAGGACCTGGCCGCCAAAGTTGATCCGGCCAAGGTTGCCATCATCAGCATCGATGAGGGCGATGCGAAAGGGAATTGGGAGCGCTTCGTCCAAAAGAACGGCATGAACTGGTCCCAGATCTATGACGCAGACCAGTCCTTGTTCCGCGCCTTTGGGGTGGACGGCTATCCGCGGTATTTCATACTCAGCAAAGACGGAATCATTCTGGAGCAGTTCAAAGGCTGGAACCAGAATGGCGAAGCTACCATCCGCGACGCCATTGCCCGCGCGCTCAAGCAGTAAGCGACAGCAGGACGGCCGATTCTGTCACAACCAACGTTTGTATCAGAGCATCGGTGCTTCAGCCGTGCCATAACCCAGTCAGAGGCCGCTCTTCTCTCCTCCGTAACTTGGGGATATCCTTCTATACATGCCTACAGTAGCCCACGTTGAGAAACACTTTACCGGGACCGCGCTGGTCCGGGATGTTGTCATCGGAATGTCCGACGGTCTTACCGTCCCGTTTGCGCTTGCTGCTGGAATCTCCGGGGCAGTGAGTTCCAGCCACATCGTCGTGGTGGCCGGCCTGGCGGAGATTGTTGCCGGCTCCATTGCCATGGGATTGGGAGGCTACCTCGCCGCCAGGAGTGACGCCGAACACTACGAGAGTGAACGCAAGCGCGAAGAATTTGAAATCGTGAAACTCGTAGATGCCGAGGTCAAAGAGACCACGGACATTTTCCAGTCCTACGGGCTCACGGTGGAAGAAACCAGGCCGGTGGTAGCGTCTTTGCAAAAGCGCCCCGCTTCCTGGGTGGATTTCATGATGCGTTTTGAGTTGGGCCTGGAGCGTCCTGATCCCAAGCGCGCCCTCACCAGCGCCGCCACGATTGCCGGGGCCTATGTGGCCGGCGGGTTCATTCCGCTATCGCCTTATATGCTCTTCCACACGGCGGCACAGGCTTTCTGGTACTCGGTGCTGGTCACGTTAGTGGCTTTGGCCGCCTTCGGCTATATCAAAGGGCGTTTCACCGGGGCCAAGCCGCTACGCAGCGGTCTCCAGACCGTGGTGATCGGCGGTCTGACGGCCGGCGCCGCATTTCTCATCGCCAAGGCGATCTCTTAGACGCCCGTGTGGCACCGGCGCCCTCGCCGGTGTTTGGTTTGTCGAGACGGCACCCCTCGCTGTCGTAGGGCTTCGAAAAAGCAAAATCAGAAGCGCATAGTCCTGTGGATCAGGCAAGGCGCTGCCAATCCCGGAGCTATCTCGCGCCGATAATTTTCGGTGATTATCCCCTTGACACAGACGGCAAAATAGAGTATTCTTCTCTCATGATCGGATTCAAGATATCGATTGTGGATGTGGTAATCCTCATTGCAGCCATCGGGCTGGTCATTGGCCTGATTATCGTGGTGATACGCAAGCGCAAATAAGGACAATTATGAACCTGATAGACGTAAACAAAGCGTTCGATACCGACGAAAAGTGCTTGGCCTTCTTGGAGCAGATGCGCTGGCCCGATGGCGTCCGCTGCGTCACCTGTGGCGCGAATCGCATTTCCAAGATCACTCGCAAGACGGCCAGCAAGAACGTCCGCAGCAATCTCTATCAGTGCTTGGAGCCGTCCTGCAAGGTGCAATTCACTTCCACATCCGGCACGATCTTTAACGACTCGCACCTGTCTCTCACAAAGTGGTTCACCGCCGTGGCTCTGGTCATCAATGCCAAGAAGGGCATGAGCGCAATGGAGCTTGGCCGGAATCTCGGAATCATCCCGCTTGATAACCGAATCAAAAAAGGCCGCAAGACAGCTTGGTATCTGGCGCACCGCATCCGTGAGGCAATGGCCGAATCGGAGGCAGACCGGGCAATCCCACTAAAGGGCACCGTGGAAGCAGATGAAACTTATGTGGGCGGACGCTACGACCCACGGCGCAAGCGTGAGCGGTATCAGAAGCCCGGAGTTATGGGCATGATCGAGCGCGGCGGCAAAGTCCGCACGATGCGAATTCCCACGGCCAGCAGAGCCGTTCTCTTGGGCAACGTTCTCAAGCACACCACGCCAGATACAACGGTCTACACGGATGAATCCATAGCGTACAAAAAAGTCGGTCTGAGCCGGACGCACGGGAAAGTCTCACACATAAAACTGGAATGGGTGCGCGGCGACGTTCACACCAACACCATTGAAAACTTCTGGAGCTTGTTCAAGCGCGGAGTCGTGGGCAGCTTCCACCAACTCAGCATAAAGCATCTTCAGCGGTACATGAACGAGTTTGAATATCGCTTCAACAACCGACAGAACGCGGAGCTATTCACGCTCACCCTGGCCCGGATGTGCGGAGTAAAGCCGATGCCCTACAAGCAGCTTATTTCGCAGTAGGCTCTATTATCTGTTGCGGTTTTCGCTTCGCGATCCGGACCTTGGCCTTGGGCATTGGCTTGGCTGCGATCAGTCTTCGCAGCGCATCCTCGAATTTTCGTTTATCCACCTTCATCACTGTTTGTTATACCATGGACGCATGATGCCCATTTTCCCCCGAAAACCCGATGAAACCAAAGTAATTCAATAAAAGTATTGCACTTTTTGGGCAATTCATGCATCATATCAAGCAGAGAACAAGGCCTGCTCAGACCGCGAGTGAATTTTAATGCCTTGTTTGTATCAGGACAGTCTTCACCGGTGAACGATATTTAACGTGCCAGAGCTATACCGGTGTTGATGCGGTCTTAACTGAACCATGCTAATGGGGTGCTGGCCAAAATTTTCAGCCAGTCAGCCAAGTGAAACGCAAGTCGAAGTTTCTACCCTCAGCATGGAACGCTTTCGCGCTGGAAGATTGATCTTAGTTTTTTGAGGGTTCGTGAGGCATTAGTTATGGGAGAGGGTAATGGTTATCCCTCCCTTTTGACCTCACATCCCTTTAAAAACAATTCAAGACGCGAAGGTGAAAAGTGGCTGAGAAAAATGACGTTTCCTCTTACCTTGTTCGCTTGCTTTCCAGCAGTCAACGCCCCTTAAAGGGCAGCGAACTCTCTATTTTAGTCAAAACATCTTTCCCGGGTTTTTCCCTGTTCGACTTTGGGTGCCGAAATCTTCGGGAGTTCATTCGCAAGTACACTCCCGACGAGATTGAGGAGCAGGGCAAGGCGGGGATGGACATTATTTACGCTGCCCGGTCGCCGGAGCAGCAACCCCTGTTTGAGCCGAAAACACTTGCAACTGCGTCAACCCCATCTGGCCAGAGTGCCCCTCTTCGGCAGTTGTTGACGAACCCCCGTATCTGGAAGACATTTGTCACTCCAGGCATGCCATTTCGACTCTTTTTTGACCCTGCAACGGGGCAAATTCGCGTACTTCGTCCTGAGTACTCAACTGATCCTTCTTGGGTGGAAATTCCGCGAATGTCCGCAGAAAAGCTTTTACAGATCGCAAGGGATTTCATTGATGAATTGCCTGAGCCACAGCGTGGGCCGCTCTCCGCGTACTTGGAAAAACCCAAGTGGTGGATTCCGTATTTCGAGTTCATCAAGACGTTAGGCCTAACAAGGCGCTGGATTCCATTTCGTCGCCGGAGAATCGCGGAAGAATTCGAGCGATCCTTACCGGTTCTTCCAGCTTCAACTCCAATTGAAGAAGTTTCCAAACCCTCTGTTCCGAATCAACTTTCACCGGCGGTAGCATTACTGCCGAGCATTGTCCCCGATTCCTCGCTGAAGCGTGTTGCTGTTGATGTGGTGCAGCGTATGAACGATTCGGAATTGCGCTCACTTAACCTGCCACTTGGATATGTGCTGGACGCACTGAAGGCGCGATGACAAGGGCACACCATGAAAATCGCGTTTGTGGCGGGGTTCTTTAACCCTGTAAAAGAGGCTCTCGATGAGGTCTATTCAGGGCATCTAAAAAACGGTGCTGTCGTATGGATTCCGCAAGAGGAGGTGAACACGCTTCCCCCTCCGAGGGCGGTCAATCTGCGCGAATTCGCATCGCAGTTTTTGGATCGTATTCAAAATGCGGAATCTGTCCTGATCCTCTTGGCTATTCCCACGGGGCAGGAATGGGTCGAAAGCAGCATTTGGCAAATCGTAGAGAGAGGAGTGAACAATAATCCTGATCTAAGTTTCTTCGACGTTCTACCCTTTAGGGATGCCAGTGACCGCGCTGGAGTTCTTGGCGCGATTAAGACGTTTGTTCTGCCAATCATTGCCACGATTGGGCCAGAAAAGATTCGGGCTAGAGTCGCTCAAGGAAAGATACTGTGTGTCTCCTGTGACACCAAGACGAGGATTTTTGAATCCTTGCGCCGTGCGGGTTTCGCAGACGAGGCCATCGAATCTTGCTTTGAAGAAGAGATAGTCAAGAGTGGAAAGAATTCCAACTTGATGGATCTGTTTACTGAACGCTCGAAACAGTATCAACACATTCTTTACGCTTGGGATGGTGGGCTGCGTTATTTTCATCCCAAAGTGAAGAAAAAATTCTCTAAGCCCTTTGAGGCGAGGACGGCGGCTAAAGTTGTTGAACGATTCAAGGAATGGATAACGGAGGGCGACTAGCAGGTGCTAGGACCGGTCTTATAAACTGGGGATCGTCGCAAGCGATTGGGGTCCGAGTCCCCCGCCCTCCGCTCAATCAAAATCATACGCTTCCACTTGCCAATTTCCTAACTGCCCTTGTCGCGGCCCCTCACTACCCTACTTCTGTGTTAAAGGGATAATCACCTAATTTTCCTGTTGTTTTCCCAAAGGAAGTATGCCATACTTCCTGTTGGAAACCCAAATGAAGGTGTTATGAAACAAAAAACCGACGTCCAACAGGGCACATTGGCATTAATGGTCCTCAAGACTCTCGATGTCCTGGGGTCGTTGCACGGCTATGGAATCGCGCGGCGCATCGAGCAGATCAGCGGAGATCTGCTGGCCGTGAATCAAGGAACTCTGTATCCCGTGCTGTTGAAGCTGGAGCAGGAAGGCGCGATCGCCTCCGAGTGGGGGGCCTCAGAGAATAATCGCAGGGCGCGCTTCTATCGGCTGACGCGCGAAGGACGCAAGCAGCTGCAGGTCGAAACCCAGGATTGGGAACAAACAGCAGCCATCATCGGTCGCTTCTTTGACGCGAAAGCGGAGGATTTGTCATGAGATCTCTAAAACGGTTCTTCACTCGTATGTTCAACACGGCGGCGGGGCCGGCGCAGGACGAACGATTCAGGGAAGAGATCGAAGAGCATATCGCTCTGCAAACCGCTGAAAATCTTCGCAGCGGATTATCGCCGGTTGAGGCACGCCGCCAGGCCATCCTGAAGTTTGGCGCAGTGGAGGCCATCAAAGAAGAATATCAGGCCGAGCGAGGACTGCTATGGATCGAGGTCCTTGTACAGGATGTGCGCTACAGCCTGCGCCTGTTGCGCAAGTCACCCGGATTCACCATCGCCGCCGTTTTGACGCTGGCCCTGGCCATCGGCGCCAACGCCGTGGTGTTTGGTGTATTGAATGGGCTGGTACTGCGCCCCCTGAATCTGCCGCAGGAACAGAGCCTCTGGGGAATCGACCGCGGCGGTATTGGGTTCGAGTCGTATCCAAACTATCTCGACCTGCGCGATCGCAACCGCAGTTTTGAGGATTTGGCGGCTGTTAACCTCTGCTACGTGGGACTGGACACGGGCCAGGATCCGTCCAGCGTCTGGGGCGTAGAAGCGACCGGGAACTTCTTCGACGCATTAGGCGTTCAGCCGTATCTTGGCCGTTTTTTCCACCCCTCCGATGAGCGTGGCCCCAACAGCGCTCCGTACATCGTACTCAGTTACGCGTATTGGCACGTCCATTTTCAGGATGATCGTGCCGTAATAGGCCGTACTGTCCGGCTGAACAAGCATCCTTTTACCATCGTCGGTATAACGCCGCCTGCGTTCCACGGGACGATCATGTTCTTCTCTCCCGATTTCTTTGTACCGCTCGTGAACCAGGAGCAGGTGCAAGGGGAAAGTGTCCTGGACAAGCGGGCGAACCGCCGTGGGATTTTTGAGGCCCTGGGACATCTGAAGCCGGGAGTCACTCCCGCTCAGGCCATCGCCGATCTGAACTCCATTGGCGCGGACCTGGAAAAGACCTATCCCAAAGAGGATAGCAAGATGAGATTTACACTGGCGCGGCCGGGTCTGGGAGGCGATTTTCTTGGCGGTCCCATACGGGGATTTGTTGCAGGATTGATGCTGCTGGCGGTGTTAATTCTGCTGGCCGCATGCGCCAACCTGGGCAGCCTGTTTGGCGCGCGCGCTGCTGACCGTGCCCGTGAAATTGCTCTGCGCCTCGCGCTGGGATCGAGCCGCAGTCGCATTCTGCGGCAACTATTCACCGAAGCCATGTTGATTTCATTCGCCGGCGGCGCCGCCGGACTATGGGGCAGCATCGCTCTGTTGCGCCAGCTGAGCGCGTGGCAGCCATTTCCCCGGTTTCCCATGAGCGTGCCTGTAAGTCCGGACGCCAACGTCTACGGAGTAGCTTTGGTTTTCGCATTGGTGAGCGGCATCCTCTTTGGTATTGTTCCGGTGCGCCAGGTGCTCCGGGCCAATCCCTATGAGATCGTCAAGGCGGGATCAACCGGCAGGGTTGGGCGGCGGATTACGGTCCGCGACCTGTTGCTGGTGGTGCAAATTGCGATCTGTGCCGTGCTGGTCACTTCTTCGCTGGTGGCCGTGCGCGGATTGGCGCGCTCGCTGCACAGCAATTTCGGTTTTCAACCGCACAACGTCATGCTGATAGGAACAGATCTGAATATGGCAGGTTACGGCGGCGACAGAGTGGCCCCCATGCAGAGGCAAATGATCGATGCCATGGCGGCGATTCCTGGTGTAAAGTCCGTGGGGCTGGTTGATCTGCCGGCATTAACTTTCGACGGGCACAGGATGATTGTCTTTACCGACAAAACGACGGATCTGCGGCCATCGAATGCCGCGGCCCAGCCGTTTATGTTCAACATATCTCCCGAGTACTTCGACGCCGCGGGCACTACCCTGCTCTTTGGCAGGACCTTCACCTGGCATGACGATAAAAATGCTCCGTCCGTGGCGGTGATCAACCAGGAGTTTGCGCGCAAAATCTTTGGCTCCGCAACCGACGCCATGGGCGGATATTACAAGATGCGGGATGGAACGCGCGTGCAAGTGGTGGGGATTGTAGAAGACGGAAAATATTTCAACCTTGCCGAGGACCAGGAGCCGGCGATGTTTCTGCCCATCCCGCAAGCGCCGACGAGCATGCTGCAATCGCCCTTGAGTCAGGCCTGGCTGGTAGTGCGCACGGCGGGCGATCCGCAGCAACTGGCCACAGCGGTCCGCAACAAACTGCGGGACTTGGATGGAAGCTTGCCTGCTTACATCTCACCGTGGGAAAAAGAAATGGACGGAGTGCTGTTCGCTCCGCGCGTGGCGACGGTGGCGCTGGGTGTGCTGGGCGTGATGGGCGCAATGCTGTCTCTCACCGGCATCTTTGGAATGGCTGCGTACTCGGTGAGCAAGCGGATGCGCGAACTGGGAATTCGTATGGCCCTCGGCGCGCAGCGTAGGGAAGTGTTACAGGCAGCTCTGGGACGGGCCTTCAAATTGCTCGCTCTTGGTTCGGCGGCAGGATTGGTGCTCGGAATTTTAGCGAGCCGGGTGCTGGCTTCCATCGTGTATCAGGCAAATCCCCGCGATCCGCTGGTATTGGCTGGTGTTGTTCTGGCTATGGCGTTGCTGGGGCTGCTGGCTACGTGGATTCCAGCGCAACGCGCGCTGTCGGTTGATCCTTTGCAGCTGCTGCGCGAGGAGTAAACTGCTGCGGCAACCCTTGCACAAGGGGCCTGGGGCCTACGGTGTTCTACCGCTCGCTCCGCTCCTGCGTTTCCCGCGCAGAAGACTGGCGGCCTGCCCTCCCAACGAAATGAAAACAAACCTGTTGGGCCAACTTGGCCACCGATATTCTCCCTGTCCTGGAACCAGGTGTCACAGAAAAAAGCAAAAAAGACTTGACGTGTTAGCTAGTGTTATAGTTAACTATAACAGTATGCATATGGATCAAAACGCTGATCCACTTGCACCTCTGGCTCGCAAGCCTGAGGAAATGAATTTTTAGGGAGTATGAAACATGAAATCGCTTCGTATTATGCTGTCCGTTGTTCTGTTATCGCTCACCACCGTGACTTTTGCGCAGTCCGACGCGCAAAAGTCTTCAGTGGCTCCTGTGCCGTCCGAAGCACAGAAGTCCTTCACAACCATGAAAAGCCTGGCGGGAGAGTGGGAAGGCTCCGTTGACGTCCCGGGGGCGCCGCAGATGTCAGGCGCCAAGATGCACCTCTCGCTGCGCGTGACCTCGCGGGGGAACGTCCTCGTGCATGAGTTCCAGGAAGCAGGAACGCCGTTGGATGCGACCAAGTACGACCATCCGGTCACGATGTTTTACGTGGACGGAGACCAGCTCACGCTGATTCACTATTGCGACGCCGGGAACCGGCCGCGCATGACGGGCAAGATGTCGCCGGACGGCAAGACGGTGGAGTTCGAGCTCAAGGACATCAGCGGGAGCACCGTGTACCACATGCACCATTCGGTATTCACCATCATCGACGCCAACCATCACACCGAGGATTGGACGTTCATGATGAAGGACAAGCCGATGCACGGGCGCATTGACTTTCGACGCGTCGACACGATCGCCGCAAAATGACGAGAGCCAGGCTCTCGTCCGAACAATCTGGAAACCCTGATGGACCATGAGTGGAATGACAGTCAGCCGATTTACCGCCAGCTTCGCGATCGTGTTGTCGCGATGATACTCGACGGCGTGCTCAAGGAAGGCGACCCTCTGCCCTCCGTGCGCACCGTCGCGGCCGACTATCGGGTCAATCCACTCACGGTCCTGAAGGGCTATCAGCAACTGGTGGACGAGGGGCTGGTGGAGAGCAGACGCGGCCTGGGCATGTTCGTCAATGCCGGGGCACGCAGTATGTTGCTGCAGGGCGAGCGGCAGAAGTTTCTTGGCGAAGAATGGCCCAGGATCTGCGCAACCATTCAGCGGCTCGGCCTGAAACCGGAAGAACTTCTGGAGGCTGACGCCGGCCGCCAGCCCTCCTCGGATTCTGCGAAAGAGGAGGGTTGAACGATGGCCTGCATAGAAGCACATGGCCTCCGCAAAGCCTTCGGCGCAACCATCGCGCTGGATAACGTCAATTTGCGTGTCGCAGAGGGCCGCATCGTCGGACTCATCGGTCCCAACGGCGCGGGCAAGACCACCGCGCTCAACGCGATTCTCGGTCTCACGCCATATCAAGGAGAACTGAGAGTCCTGGGACGCGACCCCTGGACCGAACGCGATCAGCTCATGCGCGATGTCTCGTTCATTGCGGATGTCGCCGTGCTGCCGCGCTGGCTGCGAGTGTCGCAGGCGCTCGATTACGTTGCTGGTGTGCATCCGCGATTCAATCGTGTCAAGGCGGAAAGTTTCCTGGCGAAGACTACCATCCGGCGCGCCAGCAAGGTCAGGGAATTGTCGAAAGGCATGGTGACCCAGTTGCACCTCGCGCTGGTGATGGCCATTGACGCGAGATTACTGGTGCTGGACGAGCCGACGCTGGGCCTGGACATCCTCTATCGCAAGCAGTTCTACGATTCCCTGCTGAACGACTACCTGGATCGTAGCCGCACCATCGTGGTGGCGACGCATCACGTGGAAGAAGTCCAGGACGTCCTCACCGATCTCATCTTCATCAACCGCGGCCGCATCGTACTCGATTACAGCATGGAAGAAGTCGAGTCGCGCTATCTGGAAGTGATGGTGCATCCCGAACAACTCGCCGCAGCACGGGCGCTCAAGCCGATTCACGAGCGTCAGGTGTTCGGTCGCAGCGTCTTGTTGTTTGATTTGACGTCGGATCATGTCGATCGAAGCCAACTAGCCGCTCTTGGCGACGTACGCATGCCCAGCATCGCTGACTTGTTTGTTGCTGTGATGGGAAATATGGCGGGCAATCAGGCCGGCCAGGCACAAGGAGAGGCCAGATGAATACTCAGTCGAACGCCATCCCCGAGTCTCCCCTCGAATCGCAGGCGGTCGCGCCCGCTCTCATCTCGCCGGCGCGGCGCATGTACTGGTCGCTGCGACGCGAGTTGTGGGAGAACCGCTCGCTCTATATTGCGCCACTGGCAGTCGCTGCCGTTGTTCTGGTCGCCTTCCTGATCGGCATCTTGGCTCTGCCGCACCACCGCATGCCCGCCGTGTTCGCGCTCGCCCCGGCGAAGCAGCGGGCCGCGATCGAGTTGCCGTACGACTTTGCGGCGGGTCTGATCATGGCCATCGCTTTTTTTATCGGGTTGTTCTACTGTCTCGACGCGCTGCAAGGGGAGCGCCGCGATCGCAGCATCCTGTTCTGGAAATCGCTTCCGGTTTCCGATCTCACCACCGTGCTTTCCAAGGCGAGCATTCCGCTCTTTCTTCTGCTGTTCTCCTTCGCGGTCACCGTCGTCACGCAGTTCATCATGCTGCTGCTGAGCAGTGCTGTTGTCCGGGCGAATGGTTTGAACGTGGCGACACTATGGACAGATGTGTCGTTGTTCCAGAGGTCGCTGATGTTGCTGTATCACCTTCTGACCGTGCATGGGCTCTGGTATGCGCCTCTCTACGGCTATCTGCTGCTGGTCTCAGCCTGGGCGCGGCGCGCGCCATTTCTATGGGCCATCTTGCCGCCGTTCGCGATCTACGCCGTCGAGAAGATTGCTTTCAACACTTCACATTTCGCCGTCTGGCTGGCGTACCGCTTTTTGGGCCCGGAGGCTTTCACCGTGACGCCCGGCGGCACCCTGATGAATGTGATGGCAGCGCTCACTCCGGCGAAATTTTTAAGCTTGCCGGGCCTGTGGATCGGATTGGCTATCGCCGTGGCGTTCCTCGCCGCAGCGGTCCGGCTGCGCCGCTACCGTGGACCGATCTGAGTGGCACCATCCTTGCTTCCATTTTTTAGCATTAAGGAGAAAACGATTATGAGCACAGCAGTAATGATGGAAAGGATTGCAGATGAATCGCCGCGTCGCAAGGCCAGGATTACCGGCGCCTTTTGGCTCCTGACCATACTGACGGGAATATTTTCCGCGGGTTACGTGAACGGCAAGCTGGTGGTAAGCGGCGACGCCGCGGCTACGGCGGCCAACATACTGGCGCACAAGGGCTTGCTTCAGTTGGGTTTCGCAGTCTACATAATCGAAATGGCGTGCAATATCGTCGTCACAGCGCTCTTTTATGACTTGCTTAAGCCAGCGGGCAAGAGCGTCTCTTTGGTGGCGGCGTTCCTGGGCCTGGCCGCTTGCGTCATCAAGACTTTTAGCCGCCTCTTTTTTATCGCCCCCTTGTTCATCCTGGGAGGCGCGCACTACTTGAGTGTATTTTCCGTGGAGCAGTTGCAGGCACTGGCGCTCCTCTTTCTTAAGCTGAATGGCTACGGCGCCGGAATTGCCTTGGTATTTTTCGGGTTCTATATACCGCTAACGGGCTACCTCATTCTCAGGTCCACCTTCCTGCCTCGGATTCTGGGCGTGTTGTCGGTATTGGGAGGTTTGGGTTGGCTGACCTTCCTGTATCCGCCGCTCGGATCCCGCCTGTTCGTCTACATTGCACTCCTCGCCCTTTTCGGGGCCGGATCGCTAATCTTCTGGCTCCTCGTGTTCGGCGTGAACGAACAACGCTGGAAGGAGCAGGCCAGCGCCGCGGGACAACGGAGATCGTAGCGCGCCCTTGAGTCAATCCCTTGCATAAGGAAAACAGAGTATGAGCACGGCTGTAGTGACCAACGAGTTGAGGCTGAATTCCATAGCGGACACCGCCCTGGAAACAGCCGCCGGGCTTTGGTTTCTGGTAGCCGTCATTGGCCAGTGGGCGTTCCTCTACTACATCGTGGCCTTCTATGGCGCCTCGACCGTTACGGGAAATTTTCAGGCCTGGACCAGGAACATCTTTCTTCTCAAGGGATACGTAGCCGGCGATACCGCGGGAAATCTGGCCTTCGCCGCGCACGTTTTGCTTGCAGCGATCATCGCGTTCGGCGGAGCAATTCAACTCATTCCGCAGATACGGACTCGCGCCATCTCAATTCATCGCTGGAACGGACGTTTGTTCGTGCTGACCGCGCTGGGAGGCAGCGTCTCTGGCCTCTATATGGTGTGGGTGCGTGGCGCCAGAATAAACCTCATGAGCGCGGTCGGCGTCAGCCTTAACGCTGTACTCATCATCCTCTTCGCCGGTCTGGCTTGGCGCTCGGCACTCAGGCGTGAGATCCCGACCCATCGCCTCTGGGCGCTGCGCCTCTACCTCGTGGCGAACGGGCAATGGTTTATCCGTATCGGGTTCATGGCGTGGGTCCTCAGTCGGAGGCTGGTTGGCATTGGAGAAAGCTTCGACGGCCCGTTCTTCCTCTTCTGGGGTTTCGGCTCCTACTTACTACCCCTCGCTGTTCTTGAGCTGTACTTGCTCGCGCAAGAAAGCGCAGGCCCGCGCGGTCGTTTCGCCATGGCTGGTGGGCTCGTCGCGCTCACTCTGCTCATGGGCGTCGGAATCGTCGGTTTTTCCACGTTCATGTGGAACATCCTGCCGGGGCCAAGATGACGGAATCACCGCCGATCCGGGCCTATCGGCATCAACAACTTAGTGAGCCTACAATATCCGCGCCCCTCATTCGTCTACAACCGTA
>PLJN01000127.1:14432-14969 GCA_003140235.1 Acidobacteriaceae bacterium | reverse complement strand
ATGGTGAACTGCAATCCGGAAACAGTGTCCACCGACTACGACACCAGTAACCGTCTCTACTTTGAGCCACTGACATTTGAAGATGTGCTGGCCGTCTACCGGCATGAAGCGCAGGGCGGCGCGCCGGTTGGAGTGATTGTGCAGTTTGGCGGACAGACGCCCTTGAATCTGGCCCTGCCGTTGAAAGCTGCCGGTGTCACGATTATTGGAACGTCACCCGAATGCATTGATTTAGCTGAAGACCGCAAACGTTTTGGCAAACTGCTGGACGAATTGAAGATCCCGCAGCCGCCGGGCGCGATTGCCACCAGCGTTGAGGAAGCGGTCGCCGGCGCTCAACGTGTTGAATATCCCGTGTTGGTGCGGCCTTCGTATGTNNCGCGCCATGGTGATTGCCTACGACGATGAAAGCGTCGTCCGCTACATGAAAGAAGCAGTGGAATATTCGCAGGAGCGCCCCGTGCTAATTGACCACTTTCTGGAAGGCGCGATCGAAGTGGACGTGGACGCTCTCTCCGACGGCGAAGACGTGGTGAT
>PLJN01000127.1:0-14364 GCA_003140235.1 Acidobacteriaceae bacterium | reverse complement strand
TGATGAACATTCAGTTCGCCATCCAGAATGAAAACGTGTTTGTAATTGAAGTCAATCCTCGCGCTTCACGTACGGTACCGTATGTGTCCAAAGCAACGGGCGTTCCGCTGGCGAAAATTGCGGCGCGCCTGATGACTGGCCGCAANNCAAGGCGACGGGCGTGCCGCTGGCCAAGATCGCCGCGCGCCTGATGACTGGCCGCAAGCTGCGCGAATTTCTGCCTGACCACGTTGCACAAGGAAATGACCTGGCGCCCGGCGCTGGATATTTCGTGAAGTCTCCGGTGTTTCCATGGAACAAGTTTCCCGGCGTGGATACCGTGCTAGGTCCGGAGATGAAATCCACCGGCGAAGTCATGGGCTCGGCGGAAACTTTTGGCGAAGCTTTCGCCAAGGCACAGCTCTCAGCCGGCCAGCCTCTTCCGGTCAAGGGGACGGTGTTTCTGAGCGTGACCGACAACTACAAAAAAGAATCCATTGAAGTGGCGCGACGGTTTATTGATCTGGGCTTCAACATTGTGGCTACGCACGGTACGGCCGACCGTCTGGAGAAAGCGGGTCTGGGCGTGGACCGCGTGTACAAAGTGAAAGAAGGCCGTCCGAACGTGGTGGACCTGATCAAGGGCGACAAGGTGCAACTGGTGGTGAATACGCCGCACGGCCAGGAGCCGTGGTTCGATGAGCAGGCAATTCGTCGCGCGGCTGTGACGTACCGAATCCCAACCATCACCACGCTGGCCGCAGCCTGGGCCGCGGCCGAAGGGATTGCCGCTCTTCAGCGGAGTGAAGTCAACGTTCGTCCGCTGCAGGAGTGGAACGCAAAGAAAGCCGATACCCAGCGCTCAAAAATCACTATTCAGTAAGACTAACGACCGAGAAACTTCTCAATGGAGTCAAGCGCCAGTTCGGCCATCGCAAGGTGGCGCCTGGCGCCCAAAGTGTCGCCCGCACGAATTGCCTGTTTGGCCTGGCTTAGGTGCAAGTTCATGCGGTTCTCGGCCTCAACAACGTCTCTGCGCAATCCCAGGCCCTGGCTGGCCATTTGATCTTTCAGCGAACCAAGGCTCGTCTGAGCGGCGCGGGCGCGCGCCGTCATCAGCCCCTGCTCCTGTTGGAGTTTCCTGATTTCGGCGGCATGTGCGGCGTCGGTTGTGTCGCCAGCGGACTGGGAAGACTGCGTTGCGGACGAAGCTTCGGATTGTGGCGCAGTGGCTGCGTTGCCAGAAGTCGCGCTTTGCACAGTTGGTGATACCTGCGCGGAGGGCGCTGACCTTCCCGTCTTCTTGATTTCGTTGGCGTGCGTCTGCAGAAACTTCGGTACTTCGATCACGGCAAAGGCCAGTACCGCGAGCGTGGCAACGGATCCGATGGACATATAAAGCCAGCGAAGGCTCCTGCTCTTCTGCGGCGGCAACGAGGCCGGAACGCCAAGGCCTGCCGCCAACTGGTTCGTTGGGGCAGACTGTACGAGAGGCTGGGTTTGAACCGTAGCAGCAAGTGGCACAGCAACTGGTTCAGCGGAAGACTGTTGATGTTCTGGTAATGCCACAGCGGTTACACCTGCGACCGCCGCAGCGTCTGCGGTGGCAGGCGCCGAAAAAGGCTGCGTGCTCAGGACCGTGGTCACAGCCTGGTCGGACGCGGTCGCGCCGAGATTGCTCAGCGCCGTGCGGAACTCCTGGGCCGACTGGAACCGTTCTTCAGGGTCCTTGGCGATGGCCCTCATAATAATGTCGCTCAGCGGCGCTGGTACCCAGGCGGCCGCTTTGTTGGGGGCTGGCGGAGTTTCCATTAAGTGCGCTGCAATTACCGCGTAGTTGGTGTCTCCCTGGAACGGCCGTATTCCGGTGACCATCTCGTACAGGGTCACGCCGAAAGAGTAGAGATCGGAACGTGGGTCGGGTTCAGCGCCCTTAATCTGCTCCGGCGACATGTAATAGAGAGAGCCCACGGTAGTTCCGGGCTGGGTCAGCGCGCTCTCCGTGTTCATGATTCGAGCCAGGCCAAAATCGAGCACCTTCATGGTGCCCGAGGGGGTCCTCATGATATTCCCTGGCTTGATGTCACGATGCACAACGCCGCGTCCATGGGCGTAGGCCAGGGCGTCCAGGACTTGACCGCCATAGTTGGTGGCATCAGTCACCGAGAGAGGGCCGTGTTTGAGAATCTCCTCGAGCGACGTGCCCTCGATAAACTCCATCACCATCAGGAGTTGGTTTGAGACACTCAGCGCGTTGTAGAGCTTGGCGATGTTGGGGTGATCAAGCGTCCCCTGAACCTTGATCTCGCGAAGGAAGCGGTCGTCCAGTTCCTTGGCTCCATCAAGGCTCGGGAGCAGAACTTTCATCGCCTCAATGCGTTCGGAAAGAACGTTCCTGATCTTGTAGACCTGGCCCATCCCACCACGTCCGAGCACCTCGACGATTTCGTAATCGCCTACACGGTCGCCGATATTCATGGGTTGGGCCCTCCTTCGGCCGTTTTGATTGCTAGTTCTTTACCCGGTCCCCCACTTTGACGCCTGGGGCGCCGGCATAGGTCCCCTCAGAAGACGAGCTGTCCGCCGATCTGATTGTGACTGTACCCATTTCTGTCTCAACGACCCTCAGGACCTTGCCGGTGGCCGGGTCTTTGATTTCGCGCCCTGCGCGTGAGACCTTGAGTGTGTCACCAACGTTGACTCCGGCGCTTGTTCCGACATTGAGAATGAGCGTGGAGCCGCTCACATCGGCCACCATGCCGTGGATGCTTACCACGACGTTTGGCAAATTGGCGCCCTTGGCTTCAAGCTGGGGGGCGAGGTCGCTGACGGCGAGGTTCGTGGCCTCTCCAATGAGAGTGGCCCCGAAGTTGGAACTGTGGGTATCAAACCCGCCGCCACCGCCACCACCACCNNAGAGAGAAGCCGGAACGCTTGGACTGGCCCTTCCCGGTCACTGACGCAAGGATTTCGCCGGTGTCAACGTCCACGAGCCGCGCGGTGATCTGGACGATGGCTTTCGATTCCTTCTTGCTCGCTCCACCACCGCCGCCGACCCAGGGAACGCTGCGCCCGAAAGCGCCGCCGGAAGTGCTTTTATCATCGCGTCCGAACTGGGTGATGGAGCCGACCACAATAGCGTTGACACCCAGCAGTTTGCCGATTCGTGCCGCGCTGGTCGGATCGGCGCGGTCGCTGTTGGAGAAATTCTGTTCGGCAATGAGCTTGTCCAGGACTTTGCGTTCAATCACGGAATACGTGCCGTCATTGACCAGCCTGTCGACCAGCATGTCGGCAATGCCCTTGCCTACGTCCTGATCGGTGCCGAAGATGGCGGCCACGTCCGACCGCACCGTACCGTAGTCAAAGTTCATGATCGCGATCCGCTTCTTCCGTGGCGGTTGTTGCGCGGACGCAAAAGAAGTCAGCAATGCAACCAGGACAAAAACTGAAATGATCCAACGACGCATGGGTTTCCTCCCGAAACAGCCGATTTTACCACGGTTGCCGCCGGGCTGGCGCACATTCACTCTTCTGTATTCTTACGAACTCGGATCGCAGTATTTCCTGCCGCTAAGTCATTGAATTCACGGTAAATATTCGCTCTGGCGCATACGGCGGCGGCAGGGGGCTAAAGAGTCGGCGTCCAATTGCCGAAATACCGGGTGAGATATTGCATTAAGGTGAAGGTGTTGCTATTGAGTAAGTTCCAAAAGCCCGTCATCGGAGCCGCCTTCCTCCTATTCGCCGTACATGCGGCGAGTGCCTGGTTGAGGCCGGTCCTTAAAGATCGCGGTCTGATTTCCAATATTGTCATGCTGTTGGCGTGTTTGCTGGCGCTGGCTGTGTGCTTTCAGGCTTCCCGCCGCGCCAACCGCCTGGGCCGTAAGTTTTGGCTGCTGACGACGGCCTGGCTTGGCCTTTGGGTGACCGGACAAACAATCTGGATCTACTGCGAGAATTTCCTTCACCAACCGATAGCCCGGCCCTGGCCTAGTGACATCATCTTTTTCATAGCGCTGGCGCCGCTGGCTACGGCGATCTTCCTGGTTTCAGGGGACAATACGGAAACCACCGACTGGGAAACGGTACTGGATTTTGTCCAGCTAGGAATCGTGCTCGCCGCATGCTATTTCTTTTTTCTTTACGTCCCTACTCTCTGGAACGGACGTGTGAACGAACTGGGCTGGACCATGGAGCGGACCTGGAATGTGCGCAATTTTTCATTGGCCCTTGCGTTTGGACTCCGTGCCTGGCTTACGCGTTCTCCGTCAGTGAGAAGTCTTTTTGGACGCATGGCCTGCGCCCTGGCGTTTTTGGCGGTCGTGAATTCCCTGGGAGTGCACGCCATAGATCGCTTGAACCTGCCTTCTGGTGGATGGGTTGACCTCGCATGGAGCGCTCCGTTTTTTGTGGTGGCGCTGATTGCTTCTGGTTGGCAGGAAGTTGCGCCTGCGACTCCGGCTAGCCAGCCCTCCGGTAAACGGCTCAGCAATTTGCTGGCTCTCACACTATTTCCGCTGGTACTGCCGTGCCTTGTGCTGCTGCTGGCTGCCCGCATCGCCGTGTCACGGGTGACGGTGGCGTTTGTGATGATTGTTGCTTCCTTCATATGCTTCAGTCTCCGGCTGCTGATTGCCCAGGCGCGTTATCTGCAATCGCGCGAACTGCAACAAGCCAAAGAATCGGCGGAGTCCGCCAACCGGCTGAAGAGCGAGTTCCTCGCCAACATGAGCCATGAGATACGCACGCCCATGAATGGCATTCTGGGAATGACGGGTCTGGCCTTGGGTACGGACCTTACGAAGGAACAGCGGGAATATCTGGAGATGGTCAAGTCTTCCGGCGACTCCCTGCTGATCGTGATCAATGACATTCTGGATCTCTCCAAAATCGAGGCCGGCAAGCTGGAGCTTGACCCCATTGAGTTCAACTTGCATAGCACCGTCAAAGACACGGCCAAAGTCCTTGAATTTCAGGCCCGCCAGAAGGGGATTGAGCTGACAACCTACATTGAGCCGAATGTGCCGGAGCTATTAATCGGCGATCAGATTCGCTTGCGCCAGATCCTTCTGAATTTGCTCGGCAATGCGGTCAAATTCACCGAAAAGGGAAAAATCGCTCTTCGCGTGGAAGCCAAGGCGCAATCAGAGCATGGCATCTGTCTGTATTTTTCCGTCAGCGATACCGGCATCGGAATACCGGCGCACAGACAAGAATTGATTTTCGACGCTTTTACTCAATCCGATAGTTCGATGACACGCAAGTACGGTGGCACAGGGCTCGGTCTGACGATTACTTCACGGCTGGTCAACCTGATCGGCGGAACAATCTGGGTAGACAGCGAACCCGGCAGAGGCAGCACCTTTCATTTCACCGCGGATTTCGCTTTGGCCGGCGCTTCGGTTCTCGAACATGCCAAACCAGTGTTCCAACAAGCGGCCGTGTTTAAGCAGGACACCGCTGGAGACAAATCAGCAGAAAAAGCAAGTTCACGAAGGGTCCTTCTGGCCGAAGACAATCGCATTAACCAATTGCTTGCAAAGCGCTTGCTGGAACAAGCCGGTCATACCGTTGTGGTAGCCAACAATGGAGTAGAAGCGCTGGCCCTGGTCAAACGAATGCCCTTTGATGTGGTGCTGATGGACATGCATATGCCGGAGATGGACGGCATTAAGGCCACCGAGATCATTCGGAAAGATGAGAAATCCAGCGGAGGTCATCTGCCGATTGTTGCCCTGACCGCCAGCGCCATGAAAGCCGATGAGGAACGCTGCATGGCTGCGGGTATGGACGCTTTTGTCTCAAAACCTTTGCGCACGACCGAACTCTTTGCGGCCATCGACACACTCACCCGCGAGTACTGCGCGGCAAACACTACCGCAACATTGAACGGTTGAAGCACTCAGCCACGTTAATATTTTGATCGTTTGCGGTCACGCTGCGCGGCGCATGACTTCGCGAATGGGCTCGTTGTCTACAAATACCTGCCAGACGGCGATCTTGCCGCCTCGCACCACGGCCCGCTAGGCTGCCGGAGTCTTCCAGAAGTTTTCTTTCACGATGCGTCCATCTTTAGAGTACGTGCCCTGGGCCACGCCGAACATCGCGACCGTATCACCCTGACCAAAAATTTCGGTGTGTGAAATCAAGTAGTCCGGCACCATCTTGAAATAGCCTTCCCAGCCGGCCCGTGACTTCTCGGTTCCTTGCATCTTGTTTCCCAGCGAGTCAATGAACACGGAGTCTGGGGTCAGCAGAGCGCAAACCCCTTCCGCAGAGTGGCTGTTGATTCGCTGCTCGAACTGCAGGACAACGTCAACGGGATTCGCTGCCGGCATGACATCCTCCGTGGTGACAAAAATAGGGTGCGACAAAAATTGTACGCGATAAATGTTCTTCGTCGGTTCGGACGATCAGAAATGCTTTAGAATTCCCCCACAAATCGGGAGGTTTCATGTTTCGTCGCGCACTTGTTTTTACTGCATTACTGATCTCATGTGCTTTTGCCCAGGAGAATGCAAGACCTCTTCGTCCTGTCCATACGTTTTCTATTGTGGCCTATGACCCGGCCACAGGACAGCTTGGTGTGGCGGTGCAGTCGCACTGGTTTGCGGTGGGCGGCGAAGTTCCCTGGGCAGAAGCGGGAATCGGCGCGGTGGCAACGCAATCATTCGTTGATCCCAGTTATGGTCCTCTCGGTTTGGCTATGATGCGCGCGGGCAAGACAGCGCCCGAAGCCCTTCGCGGACTCTTGCAGGCTGACGAAAACTGCAACGTCCGCCAAGTGGCGATGATTGACGCGCAAGGCCGTGTGGCCACGTTCACTGGCGCCAAAGACATTCAGCCTGCCGGCGGTATCGCCGGTCACGCCACACGCGCGGCCATCCCGATCAACTGTGGAGGACAGCCCGGCGGCATCATTGGAATTGGAAGCAACTACGCGGTCCAGGCCAACCTGATGAGCAATGATCGGATATGGCCGGCCATGTCGAAGGCTTACGAATCCACCCAGGGTGATCTCGCGGAGCGCATGCTCGCGGCGCTCGATGCCGCGCAGGCGGCCGGCGGTGACGTTCGCGGACGGCAGTCGGCGGCCATCATTGTTGTTTCCGGCCAGCCCACGGGACACTCGTGGTCGGATTACGTTTTCAATCTTCGCGTGGACGATAGTCCGGAACCGTTGCGCGAGTTGCGGCGTCTGGTGGTCCTGCAGCGGGCCTACAACCACATGAACGCCGGTGACAAAGCGGTGGAACTGCACGACTCCGAAGGAGCGTTGCGCGAGTACGGCGCGGCGGAACGGCTCATTCCGGACAGCGCGGAGATCATTTACTGGCACGCGATTGCTCTGGTCAATATGGGCCGCGTGGAAGAAAGCCTGCCGTTATTCAGAAGGGTCTTCGCCATGGACCGCAACTGGGCTGACCTCACGCCCCGTCTACCCAAAGCCGGTCTGCTGCCGGATGATCCGCAATTGATTCAGCGGATCGTGGCACAAGCGTCACGGTACTGAACGGCCCCAACTTACTAACGTACCTGGAAAGCAACCGCCAATTATCTTGGATTCCGGTCGAAATCCGCTAGAATCGGCGTGTGTTCACTTATACAGGCTTTGACCATGTCGCGCTGGTGACGAGAAACCTTGTCGCCATGAAGCGCTTTTATGCCGAGTGCCTCGGTCTTCCCATTGAGAACGAAGGCAAGGCCAAAGCCGGTTACAACGTGATCACTCTGCGGGCGGGGGATGCGTTGCTCGATTTGTTCGAAGCCACTCCGACCAATCCCGCGCCATCCGCGAATCTGAGTGAAGAACATTTTTGTCTGCGCGCCTCCGGCTCCAGCATTTACGACGTCATCGCCACTCTCAAGCGCAAGGGTCTGGAACCAACCCAGGCCGAAGTCAACAACGGCGCCGCCGGCAAAGGCCTGTCCATATTCGTCCGCGATCCTGACGGCAATAAAGTCGAAATCAAAGTAGACTGAGCTTTCTGTTTCGTGAACGCCCTCTGCTGCGTGCCGAATCGCAACGTAGAGACGCGGCATTGCCGCGTCTAACTCGTAGCGCTGTGAATGTCTCCCGCCAACGGTACATGTCCCTATTCGAAAAACATCATGAACGCTTGCCCGTACACTGACCTGATGCGCTCTTGCCGGTGAACTTGCTAAAGCATCTAATCAAACCTGACCAAATAAGAAAACGAAGGCAGCAGCGCCAGCGAATTCCTCCCCCAGAACGCTCGCTTCGTGGAGAAACCATCATGCATGTTGGAGTCTACGGCTGCGGATACCTCGGTACGGTAGTGGCAGCATGTCTCGCGGATTTTGGAGTAGCGGTCACCGCCTATGGAAACGACGCGGTCAACACCACCCTGCTGGCCAGTGGCGTGCTGCCGTTCCATGAAAAAAACCTGAGTGAGATTGTTCGCCGCAGCGTGCGCTCCGGCAGGCTCACGTACTCCACACATCTCCAATCCATGGTGCAGCGGGCGGAAATCATCTATTTGGCGGAAGACAACAGCCGCTTGCTGGAAGAAACAGCGATGGACATTGCCCGGGATTGCGCCCACGAACAGATCCTGGTATTGATCACGCCCGCGCCCGTAGGCACAGCGCGACGCATCGAAGACCGTCTGAATGCCGAGGGACGGCACGTGACGATTGTCTCGCATCCGGTTTTTCTGTCGGAAGGCTGCGCGGTGGAAGATTTCAACTGGCCCGACCGCATTGTGCTCGGCACGAGCTCCGGGCCGGCTGTGCATGCTCTCAAGTTACTCTATCGCCCGCTGGTCATGCGCGGAGTTCCGGTGATTGTGACCACGCATGAAACCGCGGAACTGGTGCGCGAAGCCTCCACGGCGTTTCTGGCCACCAAAGTTTCTTTCATCAATGAGCTTTCCACGCTGTGTGAACACATCAAGGCAGACGCCGTCGATCTGGCGCTGGCACTCGGACTCGACAAGCGCATTGCGCCCCGCTGTCTGCAGCCCGGCTCGCTGGGCGGCAGCTTTGCCGAATTTGATATGGAATCCCTCGCCAATCTGGCTGCCGGCTCCGGAGTCTCGCTGAAGATCCTGACCGCGGCCCGCGAAGTGAACCTGGATTTCTGTAACCGCATCATGCAGAAAATTTCCAACGTGCTGGCGACAGTTTCCGGAAAGCAAGTGGGAGTCTTGGGGCTGTCGTTCAAGCCCAACACCAACTCGGTGGCCAGTTCAGGTTCCATGCAGTTGGTGCGGCAGTTGATGGTGTCGGGCGCGCATGTTAGGGCCTATGATCCCATCGCCATGCCGGACGCGCGCCAGGAACTGGGCAGCGACGTTTGCTATTGTGACTCCGCGTACTCGGTTGCCGAAGGAGCGGACGCCCTGGTGCTCAGCACCGGCTGGCCGGAGTTTCGCGCGCTGGACTTTGACCGCATCAAGCGCGTCATTCGCCGTCCTGTAGTCGTGGACACCAAGAATTTGCTGGATGGCGCTCGCATGAGAGCCCTGGGCTTTGAATATCTCGGAGTTGGCCGCACGTAGTGAGGGCGAACACCCCCACCACCCGGAAGGCCCCCGTTTAAACGAACGGGGGCTTTTTGTTGTGCTTACAGCCGCGCAAGCATGACGATATGGAAGGGCTGGGCGATCTCTTTATGCAAGACCGTCAGTCCGGAGAACGTCAGCATCGCCTCGGCGTCAGCTTCGTCGAAAACGTGATGGTGAAGCTTGCGGGTGGCAAAGTTGTTCCTGCAGCGCTCCGCAAATTGTTCGTGTATGCCACCCTGAGGGTCCATGGTCAGATCGTGCAGTTCCAGACTCTCCTGAAGATGAGAAAGGTCGTCTTCTCCGGTATCGCGTTCGTAATCTTCAATCAGATGACTCAGGGGCGTGGGCTGGCGACGATGGTCAAAAGTGTGGTGATAGTCAGGGAGAACAACAACACAAGCCGCATTCGGCCTGGCAACCCGGCTCCATTGACGGATTGCCTTGATCGGGTTCGCGCAATGTTCCAGGCAATGAGACGCGAGAATGAAATCGTAGACGGCATCCGGCATCTGCCTCAGGTCCGCGGCTTCGCAGATAAAAGTCCAGCCCGGCTCGCGCTTCGGGTAATACTGGAACGTTCTGCCACCGGGAACGTGCCCGTTCACGATGGAATCCTCAGCATAGTTGCAGTTATCAATCCGGGCGGCACAGCGATACAGGGGAAGCATGCCGCGATCATGAAATGCGAAGCTAGGGCCGCCGATTTCAAGGCCAACTTTGTCGCGGACCAGCGCAGCAAATGCTGGATAAGAAGCCAGGCGTGGCGTGTTTGCGTGATCAAGGACGGCGCGAAAAGCATGGCCCAGGCCTTTGGCCCTGATCCGCTGCAATAGAGACATCAGCCGGAATTTTAACACCCGGTCGGCGCCGGCCCGATTTCGCCGCGGCAAGTCCGGGAAAGAGTTAGGTCCTGATTTGACCTATTGCTGCTGAGCAGAAGCAGCTAAAACCCTCTGGACTTCAGCATGAATTTCCTGCGCGGTTTTTACGGCGTGTTGAATTCGTCCGCGCTGTGCGTCAACGTTGGGGGAGTGAACTTGATTCGCCAGAAGAATTGACGCGGAGAAAGTAATGAGGGTTTCGATATCTGCTGCCATTTTGGGAGACCTCCACTTGCCAGGCTTGATTCTAGTCACAAAAGCGAAAGCCTGTCTGGTCAGAAAGGCGCTAAGCCGCGTTCTCTCCGCTATAATCAATTCCTCCCATGAAAGCCTACGTCACCGTCATGCTGAAGACCACCGTCCTTGATCCTCAGGGCAAGACCATCCACGGCGCGCTACGCAAGAGCGGCTACAAGGGAGTGGGCGAGGTCCGCCAGGGCAAGTTTTTTGAGCTCACGCTTGATGGCACGCTCGACAAAGCCGCGGCCCAGGCCGAGGTAGAGCGCATCGCCCGGGAGTTTCTGACCAACCCGGTCATCGAGGAATTCAGCTTCCGCCTTGAAGAGTGACGAATAATTAAGAAGAGTCGCCAGATAAACACCATCACGGTTCCCCCTCAGAGTAAAATTGGTTTCAAGATCGCGAGCAACAGGAACGCTGCATCTGTGTTCCTGAATTCAACATCTAATGAAGCCGGATCAGGCAGGTTGCGTGTATGTGCGGAATCGTAGGATACGTTGGCAAGAAGAGCGTTGTCCCGGTCATTATTGACGGGTTGCGCAGACTCGAATACCGTGGATATGACTCCGCCGGCATCGCCGTGGCCGGCAACGGCGATAATGGTGAACTGCAGATCCGCCGCGCCGAAGGCAAGCTGCGCAATCTGGAAGAAGTCATCCGTCTCAAGCCGCTCGACGGCACCTATGGCATCGGACACACGCGCTGGGCCACGCATGGCCGTCCCTCGGAAGAGAATGCCCATCCGCATCGCGATTGCACCGGCAAGATCGTGGTGGTGCACAACGGGATCGTCGAAAACTACCTGTCGCTCAAGCGCAAGTTGATTGAAGAAGGCCACAAGTTTTCTACCGAGACCGATACGGAAATCATCGCCCACCTGGTCGAAAAGTATTTGTTCAACAAATCCAACGGGCACCAGCCAACCTTGGAAGAAGCCGTCCGCAAGACCGTTAAACTGCTCAGCGGAGTGTTTGCCCTGGTGGTTATCTCCGTCGAAGAACCCAACAAAATCGTGGCTGCGCGCAATGGGCCACCCGTGGTGATTGGGCTGGGCGATGGCGAATATTTTGTTGCGTCTGACATACCCGCCATTCTGCATCACACGCGCGACATTTTCTTTTTGCAGGACGGCGATCTGGCGGTGCTCACGCCCGCGGGCGTGCAGCTCACAGACTTTGACGGTAAGCCGGTGGTCCGCGAAGTGCAGCACATTACCTGGGACCCCATCATGGCAGAGAAGGGCGGCTTCAAGCATTTCATGCTCAAGGAAGTCTACGAGCAGCCGCGCGCTGTCCGCGAGACGGCGATGGGACGATTTTCGCAGGAATCCGGCCAGGTCTTTCTGGACGAGATGGCGATCACCGAAGAAGAATTTCGCACGCTTACGAAAATCAACATCGCGGCCTGTGGCACCAGCTGGCATGCCGCACTCGCCGGCAAATTCATGATCGAGCGCCTGGCGCGCATCCCGGTGGAAGTGGACTACGCCAGCGAGTGGCGCTATCGCGACCCTATTACGTCATCTAAGGAACTCACAATCCTCATCACGCAATCCGGCGAGACCGCCGACACCATTGCCGCGCAGCGTGAAGCAAAGCTCAAAGGCTCCAAAACGCTGGCGATTTGCAACGTGGTGGGCGCCATGATTGCCCGCGAAGCCGCAGGCACCGTGTACACCCACGCTGGTCCTGAAATCGGCGTTGCGTCCACCAAGGCATTTACCGCGCAGCTTACCGCGTTGTTCTTGATTGCGCTGTATCTGGGCGAGCTTCGCGGCGTCACATCCAAAGAAGAAGCCAGGCAATATATTGACGAACTGATCAAGCTCCCCGGCAAGCTGGAAAACCTGCTCACGCGTGATGCAGAAGTTGAAGAGCTGGCCAAACAGTATTCCCGCTCCCAGGATTTCCTGTTCCTGGCCCGGGGCATCCACTATCCGATCGCGCTAGAGGGAGCGCTGAAGCTGAAGGAAATTTCCTACATCCACGCGGAAGGCTATCCCGCCGGCGAAATGAAGCACGGACCCAACGCGCTGATCGACGAAAATCTTCCCGTGGTCATCATCGCCACCAAAGACCCGAGCGATTCCAGATCGGTGATGCAGTATGAAAAGACCATGTCAAATATCAAAGAAGTAAAAGCGCGGTCGGGCCAGGTCATCGCCATCGCTATCGATGGCGACGAAGAGATCAAAGAATCCGTGGACCACGTGCTCTACGTGCCCCAGGCCCCGGAACTGCTGCTGCCGATTCTGGAAGTTGTCCCGTTGCAATTGCTGGCCTATCACATTGCGGTGCGCCGCGGATGCGACGTGGACCAGCCACGGAACCTGGCTAAATCCGTGACGGTGGAATAAAAACCTTACCGCTGATGACGCTGATTTCGCTGATTCTCTTGATACAAATCAGAGAGATATTCCTTTCATCCCCAGGCACCCGGCGGGGGCCGGCTCAGTTCAACACATCTTTCCCAATCAGCGTTATCAGCGGTAAGGCTTTGCCTCTCATTTCCTTGCATCCATGCACCGCTATCCACATCTAAATAGTTGACAACAACTCACTCAAATATCATAATAACGTTACCAGAGATTTGCCATATACAGCTAAGATATTGATTCATAAGAACTTATATTGAAAAGGAGTCAGGCAAATGGGAAAAATCATAGGAATTGACTTAGGAACCACGAACTCCGTGGTGGCTGTGATGGAAGGCGGCGAGCCTAAGGTCATCGAAAACGAAGAAGGTGGCCGCACCACGCCGTCGGTGGTTGGATTCACCAAGACCGGGGAGCGTCTGGTAGGCCAGGTGGCCAAGCGCCAGGCGATTACCAATCCGGAGAACACCATTTTTTCGATCAAGCGCTTCATGGGACGCCGGTACGACGAAGTGAATGAAGAAATGAAGATGGTGCCTTACAAAGTTGTGCGTCAGGGCGACAACGTCGCCGTGGTCGCGCAGGGCAAGGAACACACGCCGCCCGAAGTGTCGGCGATGATCCTGCAGAAGCTCAAGAAAGCGGCGGAGAACTACCTCGGCCAGACAGTCACTGAAGCGGTGATCACCGTCCCGGCATATTTCAACGACGCGCAGCGCCAGGCCACCAAAGACGCCGGCAGGATCGCCGGTCTCGACGTGAAACGTATCGTCAACGAGCCCACGGCGGCCGCGCTGGCTTATGGTCTCGACAAGAAGAAGGACGAGACGATCGCCGTCTACGATTTCGGTGGCGGCACGTTTGATGTGTCCATTCTCGAAGTGGGCGAAGGCGTGATCGAAGTGAAATCCACCAACGGCGACACGCACCTCGGCGGAGACAACATCGACCAGCGCATCGTCGAATGGCTGGTGGAAGAGTTCAAGAAAGATGAAGGTCTCGACCTGCGCTCGAAGGGCAACGAAATGGCGCTCCAGCGTCTGCGCGATGGCGCGGAAAAAGCCAAGATCGAGCTTTCGACCACCATGGAGACGGAAATCAATCTGCCGTTTGTTACGGCGGACGCCAGCGGCCCCAAGCATCTCGTCAAGAAACTGACCCGGGCCAAGCTGGAGCAGATGATTGATGACATCATCCAGCGCTCGGTGGCCCCATGCAAACAGGCATTGAAAGACGCCGGCGTGGAAGCTAAAGACATCGACGAAGTTGTGCTGGTAGGCGGGCAGACCCGTATGCCTCGCATACAGCAGCTGGTGAAGGACCTGTTCGGCAAAGAGCCGCACAAGGGCGTGAACCC
>PLJN01000098.1 GCA_003140235.1 Acidobacteriaceae bacterium | reverse complement strand
GGAAGCCTCTTCTGGTTCGATAGCAGTTCGGAAAGAAGGTGGCAACCCGCGTGCGGGCTTAATAAGGGCGGGCCCCCGTCCACTACAGACCCTCGACCATGAGTTTCGTGTCCGGCAACGCGCTCAGGAACGGCAGCATCCGTTCAGGACGCGCCAGGCGGCTGATGGCGTTCAGCGCCGAGGCAATCGCACCTTCCTGCCAGCCCGGCAACGACGAAACCTGATCGCCAACAATGAAAAAGCATGGCTTGCTCGCGCCATCGACGCCCGTGCCCTGAATGATTTGATTGTAGTGTTGGACGCTGCCTTTGACGTACGTCCACTGCGCCCAGCCGCCCTTGATGTGAGCCATGTTCTGCCACGCGATCGCGACACCGCGGTCGAGACCTTCGGCAAACTCCTTGCCAAATAGCGCCGCGCCGGCCCGTGCCTTGCGCAGCCGCTCCGCGACCGTCATGCGGCCAAAGCTGGCGGCGTTGTCCGAAAAGTTGTACGCGCCGGTCAGCACACCTTTGCGGTCCTGATAAGCGTCGGAGGGGTACCAGATCTGCGTGATCGGGTCGTCAGTCCAGGAGATCCCGCCGAAGATCGGCACAACGCCGACCTCGGAGTCATCGCAGGTCATCACCGACGCGCCCTCGGAATCGGTGTGAGTGTGGAACGGCTTGCCTTGCCACAAGATGCGGTCGGCCTGCCAGCCAACCTTCGTGGTGCATGCGAGGAATCGCTCGGTCTCCTTTCGGTCGGGCTTCTGCGCCGCGTAGACGGCGTGGAGCGCCCGCTTGAACTTATCCGAGAAACCATTCGCTTCGCCAGGCGCCTGCAGCCGCTTTGAGAGAATTCCTTCAAGGAAGGGAATCGCGAGGTTGCTGAAGCAGTAATCCGCGCGAAACGGCGCCTCGTGACCCGCAGCGGAGATCAGGAACTGGCCGATCTTCTGGTCATAGTCGATGCTGGTTACCGGACTGTTCAGGTGCACCACTCCACCGCGCGTCGCGACTTGTTGACTGAACGCGTGCTGGACCCGGTCCATGCCCCCAACCGGCTGGAACATGGTCGGCTGCCACAGGAAATCGACGGGTTGATAGAAGCGGGTCTTCTTCCAATACTCCGACTTGAGCAGCCGATCGAGATCAATCGCCTCGGCGATCTCGCCGGGCCTGACTCCGGGTAGC
Source organism: Acidobacteriaceae bacterium (assembly GCA_003140235.1). Classification (GTDB taxonomy): domain Bacteria; phylum Acidobacteriota; class Terriglobia; order Terriglobales; family Acidobacteriaceae; genus Angelobacter. The sequence continues at coordinate 37,896 of PLJN01000098.1, read as the reverse complement.
TCGGTGAAGCCCGCGCGATCGGAGACACCCTCCGTGTCGTCTTGCCCGGGTTCGGCGGTGCCGACGACATAACGCCCGTCCTTGTTCAAATCGCCGAAGGTCACCATTAACGAGAGCAATTGCTTGACGCGATCGCCATCCTTCCCGAGCTCTCCCAGCAGTTGCTTGGCGTTTTGGTACACCATCTCGGCGATCCACCCACGGGTGTTGTGGGTAAGGCGGCGGTTGACCACCGGCTTGTTCCCCTCCGGGCCGCCTTTCATCTGAGTCAGGTTCGACTCGCTGGCCATGACGTAGATCTCGATCGCCACCTCGAAGCGCCGCAGGTAGTCCAGCATGCGCTTGTGGCTCGACGGGATGCGTCCGGGTCCCGCGTTGAGATAGGGCTCACTGTCGCCGACGGGACGCTCGAACCGCACCACTTGTGTGTCGCCCAGCGAACTGTGGAGATCGCTGTTCTTGTCTTCGGTCAAGGTATCTCCGGTGCGCAGGGTCAAGCAGCGTCCGCCGGTACGGTCGCGGGCTTCGAGAACAGTTACCTTCACGTCGCTGTTGTTGGCGAGCAACTCATATGCGGTGGTCAGCCCGCCAACCCCGGAACCGATGATCACCACGTGCTTTCCGTTGAGGCTGTCTCGCGGGATCACGCACGGATCATAGGTGACATGCATCTGATCGTTCGTGGCACGGTCGAGCGCCGCCCAGGCGCGTGCCGATCGGTGGTGAGTGAGATATTCGAGACGACTTTCGTGCATGGGGGGCTCCTAAGTAGTGAAGTAGTGTCGGAATGCAGAATAGGTTGGATAGTCCTCGCGTCAAACCAGTTCGAGCGGCGTGGCCAACCTGACCACATACTAAAGCTATTACCACAAAATAGAAACGGCTTTGTTTTTCCGTGGCTGGCTCCGTTCCATTTTGGAACGGCCCGGTCTAGGAACTCAATGTAGCCAATATTTGTCGTTGGAGCCGTGCGTTTCGCGCGACCTTGCTGGCGACGGCACACAGGGTCAAAGAAAGCGTCCCGTCTGTCCCTCACATTCCGCAATTGCTATTTTTTCACACGTTTCCTGTCCCCAGGTTCCACAAATCGACTAGAATTGTCGCATCTCAGGGCAACCGGTCACTCTCATCGAGATAATAGACTCGCAACCTAGGGGGCGTCGTGAACGAGGAATTAATGCTGGCGAGGATAAGCAAGATTGAAAAGTATTTGGTTGAAGTTGGCGGAGCGTTGCCGGCGATTAACGATGATATCGAGTTCACGAAGTATATAAAGGGCATCCTTACTAGCGATACTACAAAAAATCGACTTGTGCGCCGCGCCTTTGGCTTACCGGTTGAAATAGGCCGATCCCGGAGTTTGATGGACATAGTAGCTCTTAGAGAAAACATTTCGGCTCCGCTGATCAGTCTTCTTGCGCAGAGGATATACCACTTCCTGTGGCGCTTCCAGTTCAGCCTTGATGAGATCGACGATTCTCACACAGACAAACCTGACTTGCTGGCAAAGGTAGCTTTGCTTTCCACTATCTGCCTCGAATATGTCTTGGCCCAAAGGCCGTCCTTATTGGATTTAGATGGCTCAATATCCAGATCTATACCGGAATCGGCAGCTGATCCGAGTCTCTACACCGTCTTACGCGCCCTCGAATATGAAAGAGAAGAACAGAAGGCGCTGGTGATATCGGCATCCCAACGAGAGGCATATCGTCGAAGCGCTCTGGAGTTCATATATGAATGGCTAACACAGGCGTTGCAGGACAAGCAAAAAGTTGATGATCCCTCAAACGCTTGGTGGGCTTTACGCGAAGGCCTATGCGCTGACAGTTCTTTTGTCAGCTTAGTCGAGCCCACAATTAAGAAATTCGGGGCGGCTCAAGCGCCAGCAGCGGAAGTAATTAAGAAGAGTTTCGTGCCAGAAATATATAAGCCGGACAGGTGTGCAGCCTACATAATATCCAATATTCATGGAATATTTAGAGAAGGACCTCAGCTAGATAAGAATGTGGAGAAGCAGCTGGATCTTGTTCTAAATAACATGCTGAAGACGTTAATGGCATCTGCTGACAGTAAGAATCTCTATCTGGCATCTGTACATTACGAGGGTCTATCCTGTGCCCTTAGTTTCTCGCCGGAGAAACAGTTCCGAACCATGCGCGACAAGGGCCAAATCGATTTGGCGGATTTTAGACCTATTGGCGATTTCGTCTGCGTAGATCTGGATATTACTCGCAAAATTCGGCAGCTCAAGGATTGGTTAACGTCCGTCTCTGGCAAAAAAGGACGTGGTGCGATTTTGTGTTACGGATCATCCTCAACCGGCAAGAGCTTTCTCATTGAGCAATTCTTCAAAGAGTTTGGCCAAGCTGACCAATTTGAAGTTAATCGGCTAATTTGCCAGCCAGAGACAACGGTGGATGACATAAAAAAGCTGATGACTGAGACCGCGACACGCGATAGCGGCGCCTCAATACCGTTTATTTTACTGGATGAATTCGACGTCGAGATGCGCCGTAGCTTGTATCCTAGCTTGCTGGCCCTTTTGGAAAAGGGATCTCTTGGGAAGACTGCGGACTCAAACGGCTTTGTTTTGTTTTTAGCTGGCGGCAAACATGGGTCTGTTGAGGCTTTGCGAGAGTTTTTGGTGACGAATCAAAAGAAACCGAAGTTTCAAAAGGGTATTGATGTTTATAACCGAATCGCGCCGGGGCAGAAAATCGGCCTTCCGGCGGATTTGTATCGAAACAAGAACTTGCGAATGATGGTGGGGCTGTCTGTGCTGCTAAGGCATTTTGGCTCGCCTATTACAGTCAGCATGTCGGTGTTGCTCTTCATCAGGGAAATGCAGGTGGATCAGGGAGAGGGAGTTCGCCAGTTCAACAGCCTCAAGGATGACGTTGTGAAGGATTCGGAAGGCATCCTGGTTTTGAGAAGCGAACCTGATCCCAAAAAGCCGATTAGAGTAACGCTGGGGAGATAAACAGCGGCGGGTGGCGCGCGCTTTCGACTGATCCGCAGATTTCACGGTTTTGGTTTTGAATTTTGAAGCTTTACCACACTGAGGGTGCGCAAGAGAACCGAAGAAAAAAATGGCGGGCCCCGCCACCCAGCAGATAAGCGCAAGAACAGGGGTATGAATAAGCGGGCGGCGAAGCAAATAGGCCATAATAGCTGCAGAAAATCATGCCCACTGGGATCTGTAAGCTCTGCCTCTTGACGAAAGAACTGAGGGACAGCCATCTCATGCCCCGCTCGCTTTACAAGAAGGCGCGTCGCGACGGGCCGGGAAATCGGGACCCCTTGGTAATCACAAAGACCTCGCGCAAGCCGTCGTCCCATCAAATCACGGATTATGTGTTTTGCGGAGACTGCGAGCATCGGTTCAACGTGAACGGCGAAGACTATGTCATGCGGCTCGTGGCAAAGCGGAACCTGGACTTCCCGCTCCTCGATAAGTTGAGAGCCGTGGTTCCGACAACGCAAGGCGCGGAGTGGATAACGTATTCAGCCGCGGCTATTCCGACGATTGACCGCGACAAGATCGCGTATTTCGCGATTAGCATCTTTTGGCGAGCATCGGTCCACACGTGGGAACTAGCGGACGGCAAGAAAATACGCATTGACCTNNCTCGGGAAAAAATACAACGAGGAGATCAGGAAATATCTGATGGGTGAAACGCCTGTGCCGGCGAAAGCGGCGCTCCAAGTGATCGTGTGCTCCGATAGCCTGAACCGGATAAGCTTCTTCCCGCCGGGAGAGAATCAGAAACACAAAGACAGGACGTTCCTCTTCGTCGCGCGGGGGATGATGTTCTTTTTTCGGGTGAGCAATACGCTAAGAGATTTTGAAAAGCGCTTATCGGTCGTTAACAATCCGAACCGCTGGCTTACCATCCGGGATTGCGGGAATAACCCGGTGTGGACGGGGCCATAAACCGTGACATGGCGGGGCTCCATGGTGAGGGGCCGGAAAGGTTCTGGGGGTGGCCGTTGCATGAAGCCCTTAAAAAAGGCTAGACGCCATCATCGGTTGTTCTTGGCTGGATCACAACCAGTCACCGCCATCAGTTCTCTTTGCACAAGGCTTCTTGTTGCAGCTTACTGAGGATAGTACTGGTCGGCGTGATTCTCGAAGTGTACGACCAGCCAATCGAACAGTTCTAGCGCTGCTGTGTGGTAACGACGGAAATCATCTCCTGTGACGTAGAGTCCATCGCCACCGAGAGGGAGATTGACGGGCATATGGAAAACCGGCGTGTGGGGATCAACTTTCCGGAGTAGCGGGTTCTGGAAAAGCTCTGCGTGTATGCTCCGCAACTTCGTTGCAGATTGGCCTTCAGCGTGCTTCGTCGTGTTGGCAACCAATCGCACTTCGTCAATCAACGACCACGACGGGTAGTGCATGAGATCCACGTGAAAGTGCTGTTTGTACCAGCCGATAACGTTCTCCAACTTGGTATCTGGCCCCTTGATGTCAATTGCCCCATCTCTCGTGATGTCGGCAAGCTGCTGCTCGATAACGTGAAACAATCCAGCAGCAAACAGGTTCAAAGTCCCCTGATACATGGCGGTGATGTTCTGGTAAAAGGAAAGACCAGCGTCGAAGGCATATTCGGCTTCCTCGGACCCATCGCCGGAGTAGTCCTCTCCGACTGGTTGCGACATCAATTCATCGTAGGCTTTCTTCTCTACGGCATCGGCCATCGCTGTCAGTTGGGAAACGAGCGGGATGATGCGCTCCTCCACCCACTGTCCGTAAACTCTGACAAACGGAAGAACTGCTTGGCGTATCCGCCACGAGATATATGAACCTTGAACAGCCATCCTGTTTACCCCACGAAGATGCGGGTCAATTCTATAGGCCTTTCGACTCAATGGACTCAGCATCGCCAACATCGTCTCCTCGTACTCCAAGCTTTCGAAAAATCAAAACCAAGATCAAAGCCCAGGGCACCCCGCTTCGATAATTTGTTGTTCGAAAAATCAATCGGCGGGTGGCCCGGCTTTCGATTTTGAATTCTTTTTGATTTTTCGAAGCCTCGATGGAAAGCAGCACTCAGCACTCAGCAATTAACAGTCAGCCAAATCCAGAAACGAGGTACCTACAGGCGGGGCTAGAATCTCCGCAGTCTATTCTATCCAAGGTCGGAGGTCTTGAGCTTCCGCCGTGCGCCGTGGCGAATCGTGAGCACCCAAACCGCTTGTCGCAATTCATCTATTTCGTAGATGACGCGATAGACGTGAGGCTTCTTGCCGTAAAGCAGGTGCCGCAGTTTTACCTTCGCCCTTCGAGCCTCCGGGGCGACAGGGCATCGATAAGGATAGGATGCGAGCGCATACATAGCCTGCTAACTCACTTCGCCAACAGAGCATCCACTTCAGGACGACAGCATGCGAATGGCTTCAACGAACCAAGCGCCGGAGGCGCGCCTAGAGGGTAGCCCCCGGTGCAACCGGGGGTAAGCATGTAAAGATTTTAGAGCGCCGGAGGCGCGACACAATGTTCCGCATTTACGTCCAAACGCGGGTTCCCGATATGTGTTTTGGTGGATTTAATTTCTGTGTCGCGCCTACGGCGCTTCGAACCCATACCCATGCTTACCCCCGGTTGCACCGGGGGCTACCCTGTGAGCGCGCCTCCGGCGCTCTTGATCCTCTTCGCTCTGGATGTGATGGGCGGGTGGACAGGCTTTCGATTTTGAATTCTTTTCTTGATTTTTCGAAGCCTCATCGAGAAAGCAGCTCTTGGCAGTTAGCCGAATCGAAAACCGTCAGACCAAAACCATCTGAATAGAGTGGAGCGACGCCGGAAAAGAATATCACACAGAAAGTCAAAACGCGTGGAGTTCGGAATTGTGTGATGAATGAATCAACGATAAACTGACCCCATGAGGATAGTGCTTGCTTTCTTCCTGGCGATGGGATGGACGATGAACGCGTCGGCTGCAACCGGATCCTGTTCGCCTGTACCGGGAGCAGACGAAATTTGGTCTAAGGCTTCTGTTCATTGGGTGTTCATCGGCGAGTGGCACGGTTCGAATGAAACTCCCGCGGCTTTTCGTGATCTTGTCTGCGACGCCATTGCCCACGGAAAGCACGTCACCGTCGCGTTAGAGCGTCCCACCAGCGAGCAGGCCGCTCTGGATAACATGCTCACAGCCAGGGACCTGGCCAAGGCCCAGAACGCGCTGCTCCGGCTACCCGGCTGGAAAGATGTTCTGGATGGTCGAGGCAGTGAAGCGATGCTGCGGCTGTTGCTCTCTTTGCGAGAGCTTCGCAGACTCCAACCCGACTTACGGGTTTTTGCATTCGATGCGCCCTACGCGGGACCGCCCGCCGCTGCTCCACGCGACGAAGCGATGGGACACGCCCTGCTTTCGCTACGTCCGGCAAAACCCAATGACCTGGTGCTCATCCTCACCGGGAATCTTCACGCCATGCAAGCGTCGAAACGCGGCTACGATCTGGCGGCTATGTACCTTCCTCCCAAAGAAATCCTGAGTCTGGAAGTGACAGACAGGGGCGGAGAATCATGGTCGCAATCCAGCACCGGCGCCTGCGGTCCGTCGAAAGACGGAGTTCCGGATAAGGACCCAAAAAGACCTTACGGGATATTTCTTGATCCCAGCCTCGCGCCCTTTGGAAAAGTCGATGGCGTCCTCTCGCTGGGCGTCCCATTGACATCTTCGGCGCCTGCGGCAGGAGAGCCTTCTCCCCTTCCACCTTGCCGAAGCAAGTTTCTCTCTGAGCGGGCCGCGCAGTGAAATTGCCGGCAATGGGCGGGTGGCCCGGCTTTCGATTTTGAATTTCTTGTTTTGATTTTTCGAAGCCTCACGACAGCGAGGGGCACCCGCGGTATCGTGATGCGCAAGAGAGCGGCGGGAAAAGACGAAGGGCGTGCCACACGCCCAGTTAGCACTTGTCATTCCGAACGTAGTGAGGAATCTGCTTTCATTTCACTTTCGGTGTGGGTGGATCGAGCGGCTTACCCCAGTCCGCTGCAAGGTCTTCCCACGTGGGATTGAAGCGCTCGATCAGAACAACTTTCTTGTCTCGCGCCCATCCTTTTTCACTTGCTTTTCCCTGGCGATGCAATTGTTCACATATTGAAACGGTTCGAAATGTACCAGCCGGTTGATCTTGTATCTCTTGGTGAAGCCTTCGATCTGGCCTTCTTTGTGCTGCATCACTCGGCTGAATAGCGAGTTTGTCATGCCGACATAAATTCGGCGTGACTTGCTGGCCATGATATAGACGTGGAATTTCCAGTCGCGGCGCAAAGCAGATTCCTCACTCCGTTCGGAATGACAAGAACTTAGACATTCTTCACTATCTCGAAATAATACTCATGCGCGGCATTGTAAACCGAACAGAGGATCAGGGCGGTGGCCCGGCTTTCGATTTTGAATTTTCGTTTTGATTTTTCGAAGGCTCGATAAAAAGGCGGCACTCAGCAGTCAGCCAAAGCGAAAACCTGGCGCGGCATGGGCTAGAATTCGGTCACGTGTCCTTCCTTGGCGGTTACCTGACAAAGAAGGAGATTGGTGATCATCAGAAGAACGGGGAGACGGGCGACCCACCTCCTTAAAGGAGTCCATACTATGAATGATATACACGCTGAAACTCTGTCCAAACCGACACTTCTTGCCGCCGAACCCCAGCTCTTTGTCGCCGACATTGCAACCTCGTGTGAGTTCTATACAAAAAAACTGGGGTTTACGGTGGCCTTCATTTATGGTGAGCCGCCGTTTTACTCGCAAGTGTTCCGGGATGGAGCCAGGTTGAATCTGCGATCTCTACCCGAGCCCGCAATCGATCCGGAGCTTCGGGACAGAGAACATCTGCTCTCCGCATCCATCACACTCGATGATGCAGAGCCGCTCTTCCTTGAGGTTCAGACGGCAGGCGTGGTATTTCATCAGGTACTCAAGACAGAACCATGGGGCGCGCGCACATTCATCGTTTGTGATCCCGATGGTAATCTAATCCTTTTTTCAGGGCGAGGGCGGTAGAGACTCTAAAACTTTCGGCCCTTTCTCGCTTTCTCTTCAGTCTCAAGCATAGTGGCATGAATATCTCTAGCTGCCTTCATGCCTGACTCGTAGACGCCGGCGCCACACAAGAAAAGGAAGAAGAAAGTAGCAGAGAGTCAAAACCAAAAACAGATTCCTCGCCGCGAAACCGGCGGCTCGGAATGACAAATCCCAACGGGAAACCTGGGGACAGAGGTCAGGCATTTTCCAGTTCCCCCCCGATTCGTGTCCATTCGCGCAAATTCGCGGCTAGCCGGGGTTCAAACCAGCCCAGGACACCATCATGCAAACCATTGAAAACATGGATAATTTAGCCGTTGAAACCGCGCGATTATTCCGTATGATTCAAAACAGCCTCCAAGAGACTTTATAGCTTTCGGCCCTTTCTCGCCTTCTCTTCAGTCTCAAGCATGGTGGCATGAATATCTCTAGCTGCCTTCAAGCCTGACTCGTAGGCGCCGGGATACGAACCGTTATAGATGGTGCGGGCGGTCCCTTCTCCGGCGAAAAACAGCCGCTTGGTTCCCTTTGCGTCCGCCACCGGTTCCGCGAGGACCTCCCGCTGGCGCCAGCTTCCGGGTTCGGCCACCGAATAGGCGCCGAAGGAGGTTGCATCGAGGCTCCAGCGTGTTACCTGGATTCCCTCTTGCTGAATTTCCTCGTCGATCTTTCTTTTACCCGAAATATTGGCAAGAGCAGACTTGGTGATGGCAATCGACAGATCGTCGCATTGGTTGCTTTTGCCAGAACCGTGCTCCATGCCGTCGCACCGCTTCTCGAGTGCCTTCGCCCAGTCTCCGCCAAAGAAGCCGATAGCGATGTTCTTGTTCAGCGGCTTGATCACGAAACCCATGACCACCCGCGTTCCATCTACAAGCGGAAGACCTTGCTTTTTTGCGAAGTCCAATGCCTCCGCGGGAAGGTCCCCTTCATAGAGGACCCATGAGTTCATCGGCTCTTTCGGGAAAATATCCCGATTGAGAGGGACGATCACCTTCTGCATGTTGCCCATCTGCAAACGGTCAATGGCCTCGAGTTTCTCTTGCGGCAGTTCCGGTTGGAACGCAATCTTTTTTTTCTTCAGCACGCCAACCGAGACTGTAACCAGTACATTCGAACTCTCGAAGACTCTGTCCCCGGCGCTCACTTTCACACCATTCCCGGAGTAATCGACCTCCGTGACCGGGGAGTTCAAGCAGACCGGCACGCCGTCTCCAAGTTTCTCGACAAAAGCGCCCATGCCCTGGTCGACGAGGTCATCCTCTCCGGCCAGGAAGTGTGCGACGTCAACGGCGGAGGTCTTGTTCAGTTCAGCGGCGCTTTCCAGCGGACCAGCATTCGCGATCAGCAAAGGAATGATGTCTTTGAACTCCTTCGCTTGAGGCGCGTAGTCTTTCGCCACGTCGCTGGTAACGCGCAAATCCTTGTCCGCGAGGGTGCAGAAGTCTTTGGGAAGGGGAAGGGGAGAGCGAACGCGCCCGCGGCAAAGATCGCTGAGAGAAGAAATCCTGCTAAACGGAATCCTGCGCTCCAGATCGCGGCAAATCTCTTTCACAGGGACGTGGTTTTTGTATTCGTTACACGCGAACTCAGCCAGTGCGTGCTGGTCCTCAACGGACCTGGCAGCCAGCGTCACCGCATCTTCGTATTCTTCCACGGCATGGTCAAAGACTTTCTTCTCTTCCTCGCTGGCTTCCTTGCCGTTGACAAAGTAGGGAAGATTGAGTTCGGTGCGCTCCCGCTTGAAGCCCATGGAGTCAACCAGCGCGGTGAGCGGGTTGGTGGGAACGCCGTGAATCCACGCGCCTCCGTAATCGATGGGGACCTGGTCCTTGCCGATATAGCCGACGTACGCGCGGCCTCCTATCCGATTGTTCGCCTCAAGGACCAGGACCGAGCGACCCAAGTGCTGCAACTCCTTCGCCGCACTGAGTCCCGCAATCCCCGCCCCGACGATGATTACATCGTATTTATGGCCAGGGTATTGCCCGCTGGGCGGCGTGCAATACGCTTCGCCCAGCGGCCGGGGCGTGGTAACCGGCTCAGCCCGTTGTGAGTACATAGGCGCCATGGCAAGCGCCAATACCATAGTGAGAAGAGCGAATGCCTTGGTGAAAACCCTGGTTAAAACCAACGACTTCAGATTGAGAACGGCCGGTCGTAGGCGTGAACCCAGGCGTGAACCCACCGTGAGGTGAGCGATCATCCTCTGCAGCATGGAGGTATCCTCAGGTTTCGACGTGGCGTGGGAATTGTATCCCATGCTATGAGCATCATAAATATGGCGACATGAAGCATATGAGGTTGTCGCTGCCCAAGGAGCTTTTGATACCAACAGCTACTAGCTTTCACATCTTTGACTGCGGCTGTGCCCATCTGCCAGATTTCGAAATAGCCATAAATATCCCCTTTACCGGCGCACCGATTTTGCCCAAGCGTTGTAATCCTTCGGGATATCCATTTTCTTCAGCTTTGCCCAGGCTCTTGCGGCATCCTGCCGCGTGGCGTTTTTCTCTTTAGACATGAAGTCACTTACAAAGTTGATATATCGTCCGTGAGGAATTCGAGCGAACGGCTCCCTGGCTTGATTGAGCTTGATGTATTGTTTTACGAGATCGCCATAGCTGATTTTCTTGCCTTGGGTAAGTTGTTCCTCGCGCCAACGGTTTAGCCTGTACCGTACTCCCGATTTCTCTTTTAGATCTGGGACGATCTTTTTAGCTTCCCGCACGATAAAATCTTTTGTCTGTCTATTGCTGGTGTAATAAATTACAGGAAGGTTAACCGAGAGGCGTTTTTCGCAGTCCTTGACACCTGACTTTCTTAGCTTCCGTTTGGTCGGTAATTCGGCCTTCCCTGTCTTCAAAAAATGCCTGATCGCCTTTTCCAGCTCGTCCTTTCGAAGTTTACCGGCGGCGGGAATTTCAATCGACTCGGCAAAGTCCTTGAGATCTGTCGAATACCAATAGCCGTTTTCGAACTGGCTAAGCGTCATCGATTTGGAGAGCTTGTTACTCACGAGTCCCTACAGACACCCGGAAGGAAGGTTGACGCTAAATCGCCATTTCACCAGGAATCCGTTCGTTCATCTAACCCCTGATTTCGTTATCACGCGCATGGCGGGGGAGAACTACAGCACATAGACTCGCAGCATCCACCAGACAAGTAATATTGCAACAATTGCCCCTGCGATGTGAACGACCCAGTCGCCAACTGTTTTCGGTTTGCCGAAATTGAACATGATGGCATCGTAGCACGGGGGAAAAAGGGGCCAGCCTGAACGCGGCATTATTCGTCACTTTCCGAAAATCAATTTTCTCACACGTTCCTGTCCCCGGGTTTTCGAAAACCGCGGGATTCCCACTTTCCCACAGCCACGGCGACGGCGGGTGATTAACAGAAACCGGATATATCACCTGCTATAAAAACCGGACATTTCTACTTGCTACAAACAAGACAAAATTTGTCATGTCTTACCACAGCCAGAATTTCACAGGAACCGTTTACCGGCGCGTCGGCTGCGGCTAGGGATGAAACTGCGAATCGAACCTCACGATCAGCCCGAATATCAGAAGGTTCTGTGTCGGCGTCAGGCCAGGCACTCCGGGCCGGACTTCTCCATTGAAGAAGCCACCAGCAGGACCGCGGGAATCGTCAATCCTGTGTTCCAGCCTGAAAATAGCCGCAGCTTGCTTGTAAGGGATCCGATATTCCAGTGTGGTGGTGTTGGCCTTGACCGTCTGCGCGAATCCCGTGGTGCGGCCATCGCGGTCCCAATACACTTCCGGGCGGATGGTGACGCTGAAGTGGCGGTCGATGGCCCAATGCACCGGCAATTGAGCCGAAATCCAAAGTGCCCTCGGATCGCCCAAGGGCGCGATCTTTTCAGTCCCGGCAAAAAACTCAAAAGCTGTAGTCAGCCGCTTGCCCTTCCATTCCAGCGTGCTGTCTGACAGGAAACGCCAGAACTCCAGAGACGTATCGGCCTGATGGGGGCCGTAGAGCACTGTTTCTTTCAGCGTCAGATGGTCCGAAGACTTGTAAGCGAGTTGCATTCCCATGCTGGGAACGCTGTTGGCATCAGCGAGGTGCGCGTAGCCGTTCACCAGAAACGCGGTTCCGGTGAGTTTGCTGGTTAGAGAATAACTGGCGTTTACGCCCATCATTAGGTATGGAGTGAAATCGGCGCCCCAGGGCCGGGTGTAATTGAAGTTGTCCCTGGCGTAGAGGGAGTCGTAGCCGATAAAACTGCTGAAGATGCCGCCCTGTATGGTCAAGCCCTTGCCGACCGGAGCAACGTAAGAGACATTTGTCGGCCCAAGATGGCGCAGCCATTTCGACCCTGCCAGATTGGGCGCGGTTGGTGAGAACCCAAATACCGCAGAGTCTTTGCCGGCTTGCACGGTAAGCTCGAATCCCCAATCCGAGGGCTGTGATGCCGGCTTCCGCAGATAGGCGCCAGCCATATTTAGGTCCCATTCGTTGACATGAAAAGTGGTGCCGCGACTGCGAAACAGATCATTGGCTGGATCATTGAAATCGCGCAGGTAGCCAATGTCTGCAAACCCGCCGTATTGCCATGCGGGCTTTGCTGGCTGCGTGGGCGGTGGCTGGGACGGCGCTTCCTGAGCGGACCACGCTTCGTTTCGTTCCGCAACCGCTGTGTCCGGCGCGGGTGCGCTCTGGGCGAACGTACGGGCGCTCGCTCCCAAACAACAAACAACCATGAGAGTGACCACACTTCTTTCAACGAACTTCAAGAGGACCCGTCTCCCGCTGGGTGAACAAAGTACCGAGAAACCGGGGCCATGCCGTACACAAGATGTCTATTGGATTTCATTCTTGTATTGCTCCAACGCAATGCGGACCAGCTGACTTCGAGTGCGCACACCCGTCTTCGAGAAAAGTTGTTGCAGGGTTGCCTTGACCGAACTTTCCGATACGCTGATTTTTTCTGCAATCTCTTTGTTGGCCAGGCCTTCGAAGACGCAGGATAGCACCAGGCGTTCCCGTTCGGTGAACCGGCCTGCTTGATTTTCTGGACGGGCCCTGGCGCCACCCATGGCTTCCTGCAGAAGCACCTGGTCGAACCACACCTTGCCCGCCATCACGTCGCGGATTCCTTCTGCGAGCAATGTTGCCGAATTGCTCTTAGTAAAAATCCCGGAGACGCCGCTGCGGATCAAATCAGCCGCCTCTTCGTTCCCGACACCGGCCGTTACGACCAGGACCTTGCCTTGGTAACCTTGTTCTCCAGCGGAGCGCATGAATTGCATTCCGTCACTCTGTCCCAGGTCGAAATCCAGCAGCACAATGTCGACAGGTCCTTGTCTAAGGGTTGTGAGGGCTTCCTGAACGGACCCGCAGGTTGCAACAACTTCGAACCCGGGCTCCGAGCCGAGAAGCCGGGCCACACTTTCTCGAAACAGGGCATGGTCATCGAGCAAGACAATCCGTATGGCCGGGCCGCGCCCCTCAGGCATTCGCGGCTCCATCACGCCTGGTTGCTGAAGGCACAATCACCGCGAAACAGCATCCCCGGATCCGTGGTTCATACAGAAGCTCGCCGCCAAAGCTGCGCATGATCGCTCGCGACACGTACAGCCCAAGACCAGCCGAGTTGGCGCCCGGCTGAAATGGGCGAAACAAATCGTCCGGTGCGGAGACGCCGGTCCCGGTATCTTCAAAACGAATCACCACGGTCTCGCCTTCGACGGATGTGCTCACACAGAGCTGCTTGCGTTCGGCGGGCTCCATCGCCCGCCGACTGTTTCTGGCAAGATTCAAGAATACCTGAACGAGGCCGTAGCGATCGGCCTGTACGAGTGGCATGGGGGCCTGAAGCCGCCAGTGGGTCTCCATTCCCGATTCATGAAAAACGCCTTCGACCAGGACCCGCAATTCGTCCAACACAGATGTCAGGTTAACTGAAGCTGCCGTGTCCGTTGGCGAGGATTGCACTCCCAGCGCCGATATTCGCTCCAGGCTTTGGATCAGTGTGCTCAAGGCTTGAAAATCTTTGTTGTCGCGCAGCTCGACAAATCGGGAAAGGTTCTTTTGCACCACGAGCGCAGCCCCGCAAAGATTACGGACCTCATGGGCCACGGCGCTTACAAGAATCCGGCTGTTCTTCAATAAATAATCCAGGCTCAGGTCCTCACGGTCACGCAAATCCTCGGACAAATCCACGACCACGGCGGCCAGGCGAGGACCGGAGATTGTGGTGTAGGTGGAAAACCACACTCCTGCGAGAAAAGCTTCGCCCGTACTGCGCTGCCCTTTGCATTGCAGGGTTGTTCGAAATGACATTGCAGGCTGGCTCTCGACCGCCGTTTGCAGTGCCGGCAGGTAGGAGATGATCCTTTGCCCGCACAGAGTGAGCGCATCAGGCGCGAGCAACTGCTGGGCTGCGTGGTTGGCCAGCAAAATGGTCCCAGTGGTGTCAATCGTGACGATGGCCGCAGGGCTGCTCTCCACCAGAATCTGCATTTGGTCCTCAGCATCGCGGCGCAGGTTTACTTCATTGGTCAGTTCTTCCAGGTGTTTCAGGACGATCCGTCGATTTCGAATCAGCTCCGAGACCAGCAACCCGGTGCCGATGAATCCGGCGGAACTGAAAATCAGACGAATGAAGGCCTCGTTCTCCGGCAGGTTGCTAAAAGCTTCTTGCAGGAATGCGCACACTAACGCTGCACCGACAATCTGCGCCCGCGACAGGAAACCACCCACAATGATGATCGGGAACAAATAAAGAAAGCCGATGGAGAGGTAAGGCTTGGTTGTCCAGTCAAGCACGGCAATGGCTGCAATCAAAATCCCGGCGACCGTCAACAGCTTCGTGCGGTTCGCAGACGCGTAAATGGAGAAAAAATCCTTCATGCCTCGTCAGGCCAATTTTGTCCCAGCGCAGAATCGAAAGGAGCATTCTTTTTCAGTTTTGACCAAAAGATAGCCTCCCTGTTCGGAAGATAGCTTCCGCCTGCATAAAGATAGGATTCTCATCCCGCGAGTGGTTCTTCATAATTGCCGCGAACATTTCTGAATCGTTCGGGCGATGCCACGCCCCGGTCACCTTCATTCATGTCATGCACACGTCACAATTCTAAGCGCGAACCCTGCTTGTGTCTCAATGCGTCTCACCGCATATCGGGGACGACGGTATCCCCACGCTTGGTCATCGTCTTTCTGCCCTTCATCTTCTGTTGTTTGAACGCTCACGGACAGGAGCCGTGGACCTGGGAGAAAGTCAAAGGCCGCTTCCAAGCCAACAATCCAACACTTCAAGCGGGCAGCCTGAGCATTGATGAAGCGAAGGCCAACGAAATAACCGCCAATCTGCGGCCGAATCCCCAATTCACTTTCACTGCGGACGGGCTTCAACTGACCCCATCTGCAGGACATTGGCTTCCGTTGGCCGGCGTTACGAAATCACCCGGCGTGAGCCAATTGATCGAACGGCAGCGCAAGCGGGAACTACGGATCGAGAGCGCTCAGAAAGCGACCAGAATCGCGGTGTCCGGCCATGCCGATCTGGAGCGGACGCTCCTTTTTACATTAAGGACGGCCTTCGTTCAGACGCTTCAGGAAAAAGCGGTCCTCAATCTGGCGAAAGAAAATTTGTCCTATTACGACCATTTGCTGGACGTGAATCGCGAACGGTACAAGGCCGGCGCAATTGCCCGGGTGGATTTGGACCGGCTCGAACTGCAGCGGGTCCAATATGAATCCGATTTGCAGACGGCGGAAGTAAACCTGCGCACGGCGAAGATACAGCTTCTTGCGTTATTGAACGACCGCATTCCGGTCGAGCGGTTCGACGTGACCGGACCATTCGATTTTTCAAATCAAATCGAACCTCTCGAGGAAGTTCGCCAGACCGCTCTGGATACGCGGCCGGACCTCAGGGCGGCCATGCAATCGGTGGAGAAGGCCAAGACAGACAATCGCCTCGCCTGGGCCAACGGCAGCACGGACCCGGTTGTAAACGTTTGGTACACGCGGAATCCGTCGTTCAACAATCCATTCGACTTCAATACCCTCGGTGCGAGTGTCTCCATTCCACTGCGCATCTTCGACCGCAATCAGGGGGAAAAGCGGCGCACGCAGTTGGACATCGACCGCAACGAGAAGCTGAGAGAGGCGACGCGGACGCAAGTCTTCAGCGATGTGGACTCCGCCTACGCCACAGTCACGAGCACCGTGGTTCTTCTTCAGCCGTACAAGGACCGCTATCTGCAGCAGGCCTCGCGCGTGCGCGATACGATTGCGTTTTCCTACGAACATGGCGCCGCATCGCTCCTCGATTTTCTAAGCGCCCAAGCCGATTACCGTGCCGTACAAGTCAGCTACTTGAACCTGGTTGCTTCCTATCTGAACGCAGCAAACCAATTGAATCTTGCGGTAGGGCGCGAGGTGGTCCCATGAGAAGGACGAGTTTCGAAATCCTGACGTCATTGAAAACCAGATTCGCTGTTTTATTGACTCTGCCTGCCTTGTTGGCGATGGCTGCATGTAGTTCCAACAAGCCGCAGACGACCGAAGCTAAATCGGAGCTTGCCATTCAAACAACGCGGGTAGAACAGCGGACCGTTTCGTCAGAACTGGCCATCCCTGCTTCGGTCCAGCCCGATTCGCGCAGCGTAGTGCATGTGTTCTCCCAGGTAAGCGGACGTGTGGTCTCGCTTCGCTTTAAACCCGGCGACACCGTCCGCTCCGGGGAACCCGTGGCCATTATCCAGAGCAGTGATGCAGCGTCAGCCCGCAGCGATTTCGAAAAGGCGAAAGCGCAGGCACAGCACTCAGAAAGTGCGCTCCGCCGGGCAACGCTGCTCTACCAGCATGACGCAATCGCGCAGAAAGATCTGGAAGATGCCAGCGCGCAGGCCGCCTCGGACAAAAGCGACCTCGCCCGCGCTCGTCAGCGTCTGCAGATGCTGGGACTGAGAGAAGACAAGCCTTCAGACCAGGTGGCCGTTCCTGCTCCGCGTTCTGGAGTAGTCCTTGAAACCGCCTCGGCGGCGGGAGAATTTTCAAAATCACTCGACGCGTCGAATTCGCTGATGACCATCGCCGACCTGAGTTCGGTGTGGGTGGTCGGCAGTGTTTATGAAAGAGATCTGGCGGCGGTGTCGGTGGGCATGGCCGTGCGAATTACCGTGGACGCTTATCCAGGGGCGGAATGGCCAGGAAAAGTCGCAAACATTTCAGATGTGGTTGACCCGGCAACTCACGCCATTAAGCTCCGCGTGGTCGTAGACAACAAGGGCCGCAAACTCAAGCCCGACATGTTTGCCGCCATCCACGTGCTCCGTCCGGCGACCCAGGTGGCGGTCATTCCATCTTCCGCGCTGCTGCATGAAGGCAACGAGACGTTCGTGATCGTGCAGAAATCCAAAGACAAATTCGAGAAACGAAAGGTCGATGTCCAGGAAAGCGGCCCTCGGGAGACGCTTGTCCGCTCCGGTGTGGCGCCCGGCGAGGTGGTGGTCAGCAGTGGCGCCGAGTTGCTGCGCAAGGAGACTGGGCAGTGAAGTCGCTGATACTGACCCTTCTCCGCTATCACGTTCTGGTGATTCTTGGGTTGCTGGCGCTGCTGATTGCCGGAGGCTTTGCCTTTTCGAGCCTTGATATTGAGGCCTATCCTGATCCGTCACCGCCGCTGCTTGAGATCATCACCCAAAATCCTTCCTGGTCGGCGGAGGAAATGGAGCAGCAGGTCACAGTGCCGCTGGAGACCGCGCTGAATGGCACTCCGCAACTCGACTACGTCCGCTCGATCAGCATCTTCGGCCTCAGCGACGTCAAACTGTACTTTACTTTCGACAGCGACTATTTCCACGACCGCCAGGAAGTGCTCAACCGCTTGCAGACGGTCACGTTGCCCCAGAGCCTTCAGCCCCAGCTTTCTCCCTGGTCTCCGGTGGGAGAAATCTATCGCTATCAGTTGGACGCTGGGCCTGCCGGGCCGGGCTACAGTTTGAACAACATCAAGGCTACCCAGGACTGGCTGGTGGTGCGGGAATTGAAACAAGTGCCGGGCGTGATTGACGTTACCACTTTCGGCGGCACCACCCGGCAATATCAAGTCGAGTTGGACCAGCAAAAGCTGCTTCAATACAACGTTCCCGTACAGCAGGTGTTTACCGCTGTTGCCGCCAGCAATGCCAATGTGGGCGGCAACTATCTCACGCTGGGGCGCCAGAGCGTGAATCTGCGCGGCCTGGGATTGCTCCGCAACATGGAAGACATTGGCAATATTGTGGTGGCGTCTCGCTCCGGTGTTCCGGTGTTGCTCAAGGACCTGGGCAGCATTCATGAGGGGTTCCAGCAGCGTTTGGGGAAAGTAGGCCGCGACCAGCAGGACGATGTCACGGAAGGAATCGTCCTTTTGAATCGGGGAGCGGAGTCACTGCCGGCGCTGGAAGCATTGCGGAAAAAGATTGCGCTGCTCAACACAACGCTTCTGCCTCCGGGCATGAAGATCAAGACCATTTATGACCGGACGGACCTGATCAATACCACGACTGACACCGTGAAGCACTTGATCTTTGCTGGGCTCGCCCTGGTGACTCTGCTTCTGTTGGTCATGCTGGGCGACTGGCGGCTCACTTTGGTTGCCGCTTTGACTATCCCGCTGGCCGTGCTCTTCGCCTTTGGCTTGATGGTTCTTACCGGACGCTCCGCCAATCTCATTTCCATCGGCGCGATTGATTTTGGGATTCTGGTGGATGCTTCCATTATTGTTCTGGAAGCGATCTACCGCGATTTGACCAACCGGATCGTGGGTGAATCCATTCCCGAAGTCATCGCCCACGCCACGGCCATGGCCGCGCGGCCCGTGCTGTTTTCTACCGTCATCATTCTGGTTGCTTTCATTCCTTTGTTCACCATGCGCGGGGTGCCGGGAAAGATCTTTGCGCCCATGTCCATCACCTATTGTTTCGCGTTGACGGGGGCCCTGATCTTTGCCCTCTGTTTTGCTCCGGTGCTTGCCTCCTTTGGGGCCGGTAAAGTCTCGGCCAAGGAAACCCGCGTCAGTACCGTGCTGCGCGCGGCTTACGACCGGTGTCTAGGTCTCGTCCTTCGCCATCCCAAGATGATCTGGGGCGGAGCTGCTGTTTTGCTGGCAGCCACCGTGATCGCTTTTACTTTTGTTGGCGGAGAGTTCATGCCTCCGCTGGAGGAGGGCAATCTTTGGGTGCGGGCCACCTTGCCTCAGGACATCTCCTTTGAGGCTGCCGCCGAATTTGCCACTCAATTTCGCAACGACCTGCGCAGTTTCCCGGAGGTAATCCACGTTGTCTCCCAGACTGGCCGCCCCGATGATGGCACCGACGTAAGTACCTTCAACAACATTGAGATGTTCGTTACGCTCAAGCCCGCGGGTGAGTGGCCTGGAAAAATCAGCAAGGAAACGCTCATCGACCAGATGCAAAAACGGCTCGACAAGTATCCTGGAATCGACTTCAACTTTTCCCAGAACATTCAAGACAACGTCGAAGAGGCCATGTCCGGGGTCAAGGGAGAAAACTCCCTGAAGCTTTTTGGCGATGATTTCAACGTACTGACCAAAAAAGCGGAGGAGATCGCTGTGGTGATGGGCAAAGTCACGGGGGTCGAAGATATCGGCGTGTTTCGCGTGAACGGACAGCCCAACCTGATCATTTCCGCGGACCGCACCCGGGCCGCGCGTTACGGCATTATGCCGGGCGACGTGAACGCCATTGTGCAAACGGCAATCGGAGGCAGCCCAATCACGCAGGTCATCGAGGGAGACCGGCACTTTGACCTCACCGTACGTTTCAAGCCTGAATTCAGGCAGTCGCCGGAAGCCATCCGCGCCTTGTTGTTAACCACGCCCGATGGCGCCCGGGTCCCGCTGGGACAGGTGGCCGATATCGGCTTCCAGGAAGGCGCGTTCATGATCTATCGAGAAAATGACAAGCGCTACATTCCCGTGAAGTTCAGCGTTCGCGGACGCGACCTGGCTACCACCATGCGGGAACTGCGGCAAAAACTCAAAGACACGGTCAATCTTCCCTCTGGATATTCTTACGAATGGGCGGGCGAATTTGACAGCTTGCGCAAAGAGCAGCGCCGTCTCGCGCTGGTGGTCCCCGGCAGTCTGGCCGTGATTCTAGTTTTGCTATTCATCCAGTTCCACAGCTGGCGGGACGCGCTGATCGTCATGGCCATTCTTCCCTTTGCCGCCACGGGCGGCGTCTGGGTCCTGCTCCTGGCAGGTACGCCTTTCAGTATTTCAGCAGCGGTAGGATTCACGTCGCTGATCGGCGTGGCCACGCTGGGCGCTGTGGTTTTTTTAACCGGCGTCCGGCGGGCGCAACGTGAAGCCGGCGGCGAGCGCGGCTTGCTGGCGGGCAGCCTCGAACAGATGCGCCCCGTACTCATGGCGTGCCTGGCTGCCGGTCTGGGACTCATGCCCGCGGCACTTTCGCACAGCATTGGAGCACAGGCGCAGCAACCTTTGGCACGAGTCGTGGTAGGAGGAATGGCGACTACCGCGGCGGCAATTCTTTTCCTCTTGCCCCTGCTGGCCAGAAGGCGGGTACTGGTCGAACTGCCTCAGCCGCACGAGAACACGGAAATCGCGGATATGTGAGGGAAAACTGGCGAGGATAATTTGTTTTCGCCAAGAAATAAGGAGTCCAATAGTATGAACCGGCTTTACGTACGGATGGCTTGCCTGCTGCTCTTTTTCAGCGTCGTCGCTTTGTGCAGCGTGGCTCATAGCCAAACGCCGGGGCCTCAAAACTCCGACAGTACAAAGCAGAAAACCAAGAAGAGAACTCCGCGTACCGACGATCAGACTCATCCCGCCAGTGCCGCTCCGGGACCGGCGCTCAAGAATTTTCTTCGCGATCAGAAAGATATCTGGACCAGCCCTTTTAAGGCCCGCATCGAGGACATGAAGTGGCTTGTGCCCATGATCGGCTTGACCGCCGGACTCATCAACGCTGACGCTGAGGTGTCATCGCGAGTCAACACCACCGGCACACTCGGGAAACACTCGGGCACCGTGTCGAACGTTGGGCTGGCTGTGGCCCTGGGCGGACCCGGCGCAATGTGGCTGGCTGGCCGATGGAGAAGCGATGACCATAAGCAGGAAACAGGAATCCTCGGTCTGGAGGCCGCAACCGACGCTCTGGTTGTTACGGAGGCCTTAAAGTTTGTTTCCCAGCGTGAGCGTCCGATCGACGGCACTGGGCAGGGCCGGTTTTGGCACAGCACTTCTCTTTTCAATTCTTCCTTCCCTTCCGCCCACGCGATGATCACGTGGTCGGTAGCCAGCGTCGTGGCCCATGAATATCCTGGAATCGCCACGCAGGTGCTCAGTTACGGTCTGGCCACAGGCGTAAGCCTGTCCCGGGTCTACGGAAAAAACCATTTCCCCAGCGACGTGGTGGTGGGCAGCCTGATGGGGTGGATGATCGGACAGCACGTCTACGCGGCCCATCATGACGTCACTCTTCCCGGCGGGGGATGGGGCACCTTTCACTATGAGCCGCTGGAAACCCCATCTGCGGACTCGCAGTTTTCTCCCTATGTCCCGATCGACAGTTGGGTTTATCCGGTGTTCGAACGCCTTTCCGCCCTGGGCGCCATTCCGAGCGGATTCCTGGGAATACGGCCCTGGACACGGCGAGAGTGCGCCCGTCTTCTGGAAGAGGCAGACCCACTCACGAACGATGACTCATCGGACGAGGTGTCCAGGTTGTACGCGACGCTGGCGCATGAGTTCGCCACTGAGTTGAATGGAGACGTGGGAAATTACATAGGGCTTGATTCTGTCTATGCCCGCGCCATGTCCATCTCCGGCCCTCCGCTCACGGATGGGTATCACTTCAACAAAACCATTCCCTATGACTATGGGCGGCCATACGAGCGGGGAATGAATTACATTGCTGGCTTTTCCAGTAGCGCCTCCGCTGGCGTCCTTGGATTCTATGTGCGTGCTGAATTTGACCACGCTCCTTCTGGTTCGGGTGTGTCTCAAAACGTTCAAAACGCAATCCAAGTGGCCGATGCAAAGCCTGTAGTCCAGCCGGCAACGCCCATTGCTGCGTTTAACCGCCCGCAGGTGATCGAAGCTTATGTATCGCTCAATTTCAGAGGGTGGCAGGCTTCCTTTGGCAAGCAAAGCTTGTGGAC
This sequence comes from Acidobacteriaceae bacterium, assembly GCA_003140235.1. Taxonomy (GTDB): domain Bacteria; phylum Acidobacteriota; class Terriglobia; order Terriglobales; family Acidobacteriaceae; genus Angelobacter. The sequence continues at coordinate 15,694 of PLJN01000098.1, read as the reverse complement.
AGGTCCAACCAGAGATCCCTTCATGTTCACCAATAATGCTGAGCCGCTTTACATGTTCCGCGTGGACCAGACGTCTCCCAGGAAACTGCCCTGTTTTCTGGGACTGCTGGGTCCTTATCGCATTCAATTCTTCTTTGGAAAGGTCAGCGGGCAACACTACGTAAATCCACCAAATAGCCCGACCACGACCTTTTCCATCGGCCGAAGTCTGGCAAAACAGCCGCTGATTCACGGTCAACAGATCAGCTTCAAGCCCACACCCAACTTCGAATTTGGAGTTGGCGTAACGACACTATGGGGCGGCGTAGGTGTTCCCATAAACTTGGCGGAAATCAGAAGGACCCTGCTAACGTTCACCAATCCCAACACGCCGGGCGCCCTGGATCCCGGCGATCGGAGGTCCTTCTTTTATTGGAGCTACCATGTCCCTTACCTGCGCAAATGGTTAATGGTCTATGGAGACTCGTTTACCGAGGATGAATTCTCTCCGATCGGATATCCGCGCCGCGCCGCCCAGAACCCCGGTCTCTACATGCCGCAAATTCCCAAGTTGCCCCATCTGGATTTTCGCTTTGAAGGAGGTTACACGGCCCTTCCCAACCTGGTCCAGCCGGCTGGAGGCGGATTCTTCTACTGGAATGTCGGCTATCTGGACGGCTACACCAACAAAGGCGATATCATCGGCAACACGATAGGACGGGAAGGAATCAGCTTTCGTGCCTCAACAACCTACTGGGTGGCCCCCGACAAAACCATTCAACTCTCGTACCGTAACGAGGAAGCCGACAAACAATTTCTTCAGGGCGGCAATCTGAGAGACATTGAGTTGCACTCAGAGTGGCGTCTCAGACCCTCGCTGTCGCTCACGAGCATGCTGCAATACGAGTGGTGGAATTTTCCGCTGCTCACTCTTGGGAAAAAGCAAACCAATTTTACAGCTTCGTTCCAATTGACCTATTGGCCTCACTGGAGACTCAGCAATGGAAAATGAACAAACTCACCAGACTTCGAAGCCCTCGAAGAAACTCTCGAAACAGGAAATTTACAAAGATCTTGACGAGTTGAATTTGGCCATCGGGATTATCACGCTGAAGTGTGAACATTTGGAAGCTCTTAAGGCCTTTCCGCCCGGCCTCTTCACGCGCTCTCGCGAGTTGGCCAAAGAACTCACAATGGAGGTAGCCCGCAAAATGGCCGAAATACTAAACACGCGGGAGATCAAGGAATATGTGCGTTTTGTCCGTCTCCAGGACCAGCAGGATGCCCCAAGTTCAAAAAGACCAAAATGCAAAAGCGTCCAAAGTGAGTTCGCCCGAGAAACCCGGGGACATCCATGATAAGTAAGAGTCAAGGAGAGACGGGGGTCTCTCTGCACTTAGAGACTCCCGAAGCGCGGTGGGGGGAACTGTTTTGATTGGCGACGTTTCCTCGATCTTTTGACGCGGTCAGAATAGGCCGGTCAGGTTGGCCGGTGATTTTTTTCAGCAGTGGAAAATGACCAATTTCGCGAACCTCGAAGCACTCGAAACGGGAGGCTTACAAAAATGAGCGCGGCCCTGTGCATAGCATTGATCCTTAGCGTGGCAACTCAAGTGGGTGCGGGCCAGACCGTCATCGCTTCGAAGCGCAACCACGACCTCGACATTTCTCTTCTCAGTAAGTCAGGCAAACTGGTGTCCGCAAAGGATGAGTATTGTGTTTCATTCACAACAAAAGGCGGCGAGCCGGCACAGGTTGCAGACGTCTTCGTTGAATTTGCGCAGCAGGTTGGGAGAATCAGAGAGGACCCAAGAAAGTTCCCTCTTGTGCCGGGCAATCTGGGACGATACTGCGGACAAGTCGATCTGGGCAAACAATACTATCAACCGGCTTTTTACCACGTCGAGGTTCATTACACTGACACTTCAAGAAAAAGAAGGAAGTGTCACTTCTTCTTGACCATTCAATAGGACAATTATCGCCGAGTATCCCGGTTTTCGATTTTGAAATGGCCCGCAAGGCTCATGCTTTTTGAAAAAGGAGAAAAAGGGGGGAAGAGGGGTCAGCCTGAACGCGGCATTATTTATTCTGGATGGACTGCTCCGCTTCGCGAGGACGTAGTGCCCAAATACCAAATAAAACAGGCAATCACCCAGTCATAAGCGACGCAAAAAATGGGGTAACTCGAACCAGCGTTTGCGCCCATACCTTTGGCCGAGTGAAGAATGTCCCAGGCTCCGTGAACGAAGAAGGCGATGGCGGTGTACCTCACCGAGCGCCATTGTCCGGCCAGGGTAACGCTCAACAGCACCACCGCAATGCCTGTCTCGATCACCAGGGTCTTCACGTCGCTCCCCGCCAACGCGGTTCCAACGTAGACCGCTGCGGTTACTGACATCAAAACGGTATACAGGTCTCTTTTCCTGCTGCCCGGCATTCTTGAGGCTAGGGCTGCGGTGAGACATGCGGCGACTACTCCTACAGTGATCCACAGGGCCATAGGTTCCTCCGTCAAAGAGCTGGCTTGTGATTCAAGATCAATACAGGTACAACATTAGCACCGTAGCGACAAACCTTTGAGGTCAACACCCTGTATGGTCCCGCGCCTTCTCTTGCGTTCTAACATCCGAGTTTTAGTTTTAGTATTTCTTTTCCTGGCTCCCTGCGCCTGGGCGTCCGATCCTTGGGACAGTCCGGCGTTTTCCGCCAGTCCTGAGCAACTGCGGCAGGCTGCGGCTGTGATCAAAGCCGAGAAAGACATGGACGCCACTGTCCTTCTCAACGAAGAACGCTTTAGTTTTGACCCGACAGGACGCGAGACCCACACTCGCCATTTGATCTACCGGATCGAAAACGAGGAGGGCGTCAAAGGCTGGGCGCAGAGTAGCGGACAATGGGCGCCATGGTATCAGGCCAAACCCGAGATCAAGGCCCGCGTCATCAGTCCGGACGGCACGGAGCATTGGCTGGACCACAAAACGCTGACTGATGTCCCGGTCCACGATGAAGACGCGGAGGTTTATAGCGATGACCGTTCTTACGGTGGTCCGCTGCCAGCCATCGCGGTCGGAGCCATTGTGGAAGAAGAGATCATCACGCGGGGAACAGCAGTGTTCTTTTCCGGCGGGACTTCCGCACAGACCATTTTGTCTTGGCCCGTCCCGGTTGCTAAATCTCGTATCGTTATTTCCCATGCTGAATCGTTGCCGCTGCACTACGTGCTTCATCTGCTGCCGGACGCCAGCGTAAAGAAGACGGCGGAAAACGGCACTGAAATCATCACGATTGAGAACGGACCGCTGGCGGCCCATGCCGAAAAGACCGAGCACGTGCCTTTCGACGCGTATTTGTTTCCGGAAGTCGAGTTTGCCACTGGAAGCTCATGGCAACAGGTGGCCGTAGAGTACGCACGCCAATCGAATGACAAACTGCGCTTGGCGGACGTGCAGCCTCTGCTGGCCAAACTCAACCTGAAGGGCGCCTCGCGTAGCGAAACCATTCGCAAGATTGTGTCAGCTTTGCACAAGAATGTTCGCTATACCGGTGTGGAGTTCGGCGAATCCAGCTTGATTCCTCAGTTTCCCAGCGAGACTCTCAAACGCAAGTATGGCGACTGCAAAGACAAATCAGCGCTGCTGGCGACGATGCTTCGCGCGGCCGGTATTTCGGCAAATCTGGTTTTGCTCGATTCCGATCCGGGGCTGGATGTGAATCCGGAGTTGCCGGGCATGGGCGGCTTCGATCACGAAATTGTGTACGTTCCTGCCTCCGGCTCCGATCCCGAACTATGGATCGACGCCACAGCGGACTATTCACGTGTGGGATATCTGCCCTACATGGATTACGGGCGAAGGGCGCTCATCATTGATCCGAATACTGTAAGTCTCAGCAAGATTCCAGACCTCGCGGCCGCTCAGAATGTTCGCCTTGAGACCCGTGAGTTCACTTTGCTGGAGTACGGGCCGGCCAGGATAACAGAAAAAAATGAAGAAATCGGGCCGCTGGAAGCCGACTACCGGTCGTACTATGCCGACGATTCGAAGGAGGTCCGGGAGAACGGCGAAAAGTATGTGAAGGGGATGTATCTCGCCGACAAGCTGACGAGCATCGACAAAACGGATCCGGCAGATCTGGAGAAGCCGTTTCTGCTCACCTTTGTTGCCAGCGGCAACCGCGGCTATACGGAACTGAACAACGCGGTCGTAGCGATCAGGGTCGAGTCCCTTTTTGACCGGCTGCCTTCCTACTTTACAACCGAAACAGATGAAAGCGAGGACGCCGCATCCAAAACGGACACCAAACCGCGCATCGTGGACTGGCGCATCACGCCGTTCGCGACCGAGTGGCGCTATGTGATCAAGCCTCCGGTTGGGTTTCAGCTTCGCGCGTTGCCTTCCGACAAAGATGAACGGCTCAGTGCGGCGCACTTTACCCAGAAATACTCGACTGACCAGAATGGAAAAGTGGAAGCCGTTCTGCGTTTTGACAGCGGCAAGTCCCGTTTGACGGTGGAAGAAGCGAAGACGTTGCGCCTGGCAGTCCTGAAGGCCTGCAAATCGGACCCGGTCATCATCACTTTTGATCAAACCGGCTATGCACTGCTGGCGGCAGGTAAGGTGAAAGAAGCGTTGGCGGCGTTCGAGCAATTGTCGGCACAGCATCCCAAGGAAGCGCTGCATAAGATCCAACTGGCCCAGGTGCTTCTGGACGCTGGCTTGGGAGAAAAAGCCCGCGCTGTCGCCAGGCAAGCCACAGTTCTGGAGCCGAACTCCGCGCAGGCCTTCAGTACGCTCGCCTCGGTCATGGAACATGATTTGATTGGGCGAAGTCTCAAGAAAGGTTTTGATTACGCAGCAGCCGTGGCCGCCTATCGTAAAGCCAAGCAGCTTGATTCCAAGGACAAGGACGTCCGTGTAAATCTGGCGATCCTGCTGGAACACGATGCGGATGGCGTGAGATACAGCTCCAATGCCCATCTTGAGGAAGCGGTCACGGAATTTCAGGAGCTCAGCAAGCTGGACAAGGACGTTGGCGCGCGCTATCAGGACAATGTTGTGTACGACCTGTGGTACGCGCACAAGCTGCCGGCCCTGGCGGAGTATCTGGGCACTCTTTCCAAAAGCGCAGTGCGCAAGAGTTTTGTCGTGGCCACCACCGCAGCGCAGTCCGGCGCCGATGCCGCGCTGCAACAGTCCCTGGCCATTACTTCCGACAACAAAGAGCGTTCCCAGGTCCTGGTGACTGCGGGAGCGTTACTGCTGCGCATTCGAAAATATGCGGAGGCCGCGGCCATGTTTGAAGCGGGCGCGCGCGGGCAAAGCAATGAAGCACAGATTGCCACGGTAGCGAGTACCTTGCGGAAAACGAAGCCGCACGAGGAAATGAAAATTGATCCGGCCGATCCGCGCAGCGTCGCGCAGGAACTGTTTCTTGCGGTGTTCTCCGAACCTCTTGATCCGAAGAAAATAGAGAACCTGATGAGCAGAAAGTCCGGCGAGCCTTCCAGCTCAAAGACGGATGACCAGGATATGCATCGTGCGATGTTTGAGATGCGGAGACTGTTTGCAAGCTCAGCCCTCCCCATGTCCGTCGCTGTCGACATGGCCCTTTCCAACGTGCACTATTCTCTGGAAGGAGACGACGCGCTGGGATACAAGATGACGCTGGAGACGCCGGGATCATCGTCCCAGGAAATGTTCGTGACCCGGGAGGACGGTCACTACAAGATCGTCGAGTTCGCCAGTTCCGCAAACAAGCTGCCGGAGGAACTGGCTTGGGAAGTGCTGGCGCGCGTCGAGCGAAAAGACCTGCCTGGTGCGCGGAAGTGGCTGGACTGGGCCCGCGAAAGAATACACATGAACAGCGGAGACGATCCTCTATTCGGTCAGATATTCCCTTACTTTTGGATGAAAGGACAGGAAGGCGACGAGACCGCCATCCGCAAAGCCGCGCTGGTGCTCTTGCCTTCAAAAGATTTGACCGGACAGCGCCTTGCCACGTTCATCCTGGAACGCGACAACACCAAGAACGAAGCGGAACGGACCAAGCTCATTTTGGTCCTGGCCTATGCTTATGCGACGCAGGAAAAATGGGCTGAGCTTCTGCCCGTCGCCGAAAGTCTCATGCAGGCAGCCCCGGACTCGCTAACCGGTTTCGACTTTGCTCGTCAGGCTTACCTCGGGCTGCAGAAGTTTGACGATTGGGACAGAATGATTCAGGCACGCCTGCAAAAGCATCCGGACGATCCGGACTATATTCGTTCGGCAGCGCTGTTGGCTGGTTACCGTGGCCAGTTTGCGAAAACCAGGGAGTTGTACAAGGGCCTGATGGACCGCGGAAAGGCCACCGAGGAGGACCTGAATGGTTATGCGTGGAATGCGCTCCTGATACCCGGACCTATAGACCAGGACAGCATGGAAGCGGCCCAACGCGCCAATGAACTAACTAAGAACGCGAACTACGGGATTCTACACACGCTCGCTTGCCTTGACGCAGAAACCGGCAAGACGACACAGGCGCGCGATCTGCTGCTCAAAGCCATGGAAGCAGCCAAAGAGGACGAGCCGGACTCCGAGATCTGGTTTGGCTTCGGAAAAATTGCCGAGCAGTACGGCGAGTATGACGCTGCTCGCGCCATGTACAACCGCATGGAAAAGCCCAAGACCATTTACCCCGCGGCATCCTACGCTCTGGCGCAGCAGCGTCTTGCCGCGTTGCCGCCAGCGGCCGCTTCCAAGAGTGCAGGCCACTAACGGGGGCGCACCGCTTATGTTCGTGCATCATGTGGGCCGAATGCGCGTTGGTTAAGTCACGTGACGTAGTACAATCCCGCATGAGTACATTACCGCCATCGCTTTCTCCCGCTACGTCCGTTTCCGTTCCTCCTCCGCCTCGGGGTTGGTTTTCGAGGAATTGGAAATGGTTCGTTCCCCTCATTGTGATTACGCCGATTCTGTTGTTCACACTGTTCATCGGCGGCATTGTCGCTTTTGTTTTTGGCGTCATGAAATCGAGCGAGCCCTACAAGCACGCCGTGCAGGTGGTCACGCATGATCCCCAGGCGCTGCAGGCGCTCGGCTCACCCGTGGAAATTGGCTCGCTGGTCAGCGGGAGCACGAATGAGACTAACGGTATAGGTCAGGCGAACCTGTCAATACCGATCCACGGAAGCGCGCATGCCGGCAAGCTTTATGTGATTGCAGAGAAATCGGGCGCCGAATGGGAATACCAGAAGCTGCAACTCTGGGTCGACGGGGAATCCGGCGGCATTGACCTTCTGCATCACACGCCTGTTGCGCCGGAAGACAAGTGACGAAGAATTGCCAATTACGAAGAGTTCTTTACGTTCTATCTGGGCGAGCACAGCGATCCGCGCAACCGGGCCATGCACGCCACTGGTACCCTGCTTGGACTCTGTACTCTCGTTGTGCCGTTTGTGATCGGACATCCGTGGTTTGCGCTGGCCTGGCCGGTAGTGGCCTACGGCTTTGCCTGGGCCGGACATTATCTGATCGAAGGCAACAAACCGGCGACTTTCGGACATCCGTTCTGGTCGTTCATCAGTGATTTTCGAATGCTGGGATTGATGGCGACGGGAAGACTGAAGGCGCGGATGGAGGAAAAGCGGAACAACATTTGAACCGCACAACTAGCGTGTGTTTCAGATGTTTTCGCTTCCCAGCCCAATCAGTATCCACGATCCATACAAGTATCAGGGCACGAGTTTACTCGGGCCGTACAGTAGCCTACAATGATCGGGCTTTAGCCCCTGGGCAATGGCGCATCCCTTACGAAATTCTTCTGCCGCGAAGATTGCGGGCAAATCCCGCACATTCTTCGTCAGTTCCCGAACCAGTCAAGGCCGTGCTGTGCTGCAAACAGAGCGAATGGCAACGCTCTTCATCGATGTGCTGCGCTCCTATGTAGCAGCCGGACGCTTTCGTGTTCATGATTTTGTCGTGATGCGGAACCATATCCATCTCTTGCTCACCGTCGACGAGAACATTTCAATTGAAAAAGCGGTGCAGCTTATCAAGGGCAACTTCTCCCTTCGCGCACAAAAGGATTTGCAATATAGAGGTGAAATTTGGCAGCGAGGTTTTTCTGAAGTCAGGATTTATGATCGCGAGAGCTTTCTTTGCCACAGGTCGTATATTTACGAGAATCCTGTAAAGGCGGGACTTGCACCGACAGCCGAAGAGTATCCTTACTGTTCCGCGTACTTTCGGAAGAAGAAGAACGAAGGCAGCGGCTAAAGCCGCGATCAGGGTAGGCCGCGTTTACGGCCCGAGTAAACTCGTGCCCTGATACTTGTCTGGATCGTGGATACTGATGGGCTGGGAAGTGAAAACATATGACAGCACACAAGAACTTACGCGAGTGCCCCGAATGAAACGAATCTTGAAATTCCTGCTATGGCTCGCGATTGCCGTGCTGGGAGCGCTGGCGCTGGCGACGATTGCCCTGCGGCGCGGAGAGCACATCAGCGCATTGTGGCTGGTGGCTGCGGCGCTTTGCTGTTACGCCCTGGGTTACAGGTTTTACAGCAAGTTCATTGCCACCAAAGTGCTCACGTTGGACGCCATGCGCGCCACTCCGGCGGAGCGTCTGGAGAATGGCCGGGATTTTGTCCGCACTAACAAGTGGGTGGTTTTTGGACATCACTTTGCAGCCATTGCCGGTCCGGGACCGTTACTTGGTCCGGTGCTCGCTGCACAATTCGGCTATTTGCCCGGGACACTGTGGATCATCGTGGGCGCGATCTTTGGAGGGTGCGTTCAGGATTTCGTGATCCTGTTGTTCTCCGTGCGGCGTGACGGCAAGTCGCTGGGCCAGATGGCGCGTGACGAAATCGGCAAGACCGCCGGCGTGGTGGCTTTTGTTGCCGTGATCAGCATCATCGTGGTGCTGCTAGCGGTGGTGGCGCTGGTGATTGTGAACGCATTGAAGTCCAGTCCCTGGGGAACGTTTACCATCGGCATGACGATTCCTATCGCGCTGCTGATGGGCGTGTATCTGCGCTACCTGCGTCCGGGAAAAGTTATCGAAGTGTCGGCCTTGGGATTTCTACTGGTTGTGGCGGCAATCTTTGGCGGGCAGTGGATCTCGCACTCATCTTCTCTCGCGGGCTTTTTCACTCTGGGTGCGACCACGCTGGCCGTTCTTATTATTGTTTACTCGTTCGCCGCGTCCGCGTTGCCGGTGTGGCTGCTGCTCGCGCCGCGCGATTATCTCAGCACGTTCGTCAAGCTGGGGACCATTGCCGTGCTCGCGATTGGAATTATCGTGGTCCATCCGCACTTGCAAATGCCGGCGCTTACCCGATTCATTGACGGTACTGGGCCGGTGTTTGCGGGAGGGCTTTTCCCATTCGCGTTTATCACGATTGCTTGCGGCGCGATCAGCGGCTTCCACTCGCTGATCTCCAGCGGCACTACGCCTAAGCTGATTGCCAACGAGAAGCAGACGCGCATGGTGGGCTACGGCGCCATGCTGGCTGAATCATTCGTCGCCATCATGGCCATGATCGCTGCATGCACGCTCCAGCCGGGACAATACCTTGCCGTCAACAGCGGTCCGGGCATGGTGGGCGGAACGCCGGCGGCTGCGGTGCACGTCATCAGCGACTGGGGTTATCCCGTGTCGTTGGACGAGATGAACACGCTCTCCAACGCGGTCGGCGAGAAGACGCTATTCTTCCGCACCGGCGGCGCTCCCGCGTTTGCGCTGGGCATGGCCAAGATTTTTTCTGATAGCCTGGGCGGGCCCAAATTGATGGCCATCTGGTACCACTTCGCCATCATGTTTGAAGCACTGTTTATTTTGACGGTGCTCGACGCGGGCACACGCGTCGGGCGCTTCATGCTGCAAGACGCTCTCGGCCACATCTGGAAACCCATGGGACGCACCAGTTGGTATCCCAGCATTGTGGCGTGCAGCGCGATCATGGTTGCCGCGTGGGGATTCTTTCTCTGGCAGGGAATACGTGATCCTCTGGGCGGCATCAATTCTCTGTGGCCGCTGTTTGGGATTTGTAATCAACTGCTGGCCGCCGTGGCGCTGTGCGTGGCTACGACGATCATCGTCAAGATGGGCCGCGCGCGCTACATGTGGGTGACGCTGCTGCCGCTCTGCGGGATCGTCGCGGTGACTTTTACCGCATCGTGGCACAAGATATTTGATTCCAATCCGCTCATCGGCTTTTTCGCGCACGCCCGCCAACTCGCCGCCGGACCAGCCACGGCAGATTTGCAGCGCCGCATCTTCAATGATCGGCTGGACGCCGCCGTTGCCGGTTTGCTGGTGGTGCTGGTGACAGTGATTGTGATCGAGTCTGCGATTCAGTGGATCAAAGTGATTTCAAAAAAACAGCCGGCAGTTTGCAGTGAAACGCCGTTTGTTCCAACGCAATATGCGGAGGAAGCTTTATGAGATCGGGTGATCGCGCGTGATCTGGTGATCGGAACATCGATGCCCGTCGCTGTGAAAGGATCGTGGACCACAGCCGCCCTCGGCTGTGTCGCCGCCTTTCGATGGTCCGCAGTTTTGTTCCAAACTGTTCGCACTACTCTGCGCGAGATCTTCGACGAAAATGCCTACGATCGCTTCCTGCTGCGCACGCAGGAAGCGCGGTCGGTCGAGAGCTATCGTGAGTTCATGCGTGAACGCGAAGCGGGCATGGCTAAGAGGCCAAGGTGCTGCTGAGATTTTTCTCCATCCCGAACGGAGTGAGGGAGCCCTATCGCCAGAACGAACCTCTCGGTCCTGAGCGGTTACCCTCATCATGCACGGGTTCTGATAGGGATTCCTCGCTACGCTCGGAATGTGAAAAGCGTTACACTTCCTCCATGCGGGTCCTAGGCATCGATTGTGGCAGCGAGTACACCGGTTACGGCGTGGTCGAAGAAGACAAAGACCGCAATTTGCTCTGCTGTGCGGTTGGGGCCATCAAACTGAAATCGCGGGACGCCATGGCGGTCAAGTTGAATCGGATATTTGTCGACCTCACCACCATCATCACCGCTCACCGGCCCGAAGTTGTGGCGATTGAAGATGTTTTCTACGCCATCAACGTAAAATCCGCGCTCAAGCTGGGACAAGTGAGAGGCGTAGCCATGCTGGCGGCGTCTTCCTGCGGGCTGGAAGTTGCGGAATACTCTCCGTTGTCGATCAAATCTGCGGTGGTGGGTTACGGCCGGGCGGAGAAGCGCCAAGTGCAGCAGATGGTCACGCGCTTGCTGAAATTGCAGGAAGCGCCGGAACCGTCGGACGCCGCTGACGCGCTGGCCATCGCCATTTGCCATATTCATACTGCGGCAACTCTCAAACGATACAAGGCAACATCATGAAGCGTTGGCTCGGAAATCGCATGCTCATTGCATTTTTGCTCTGCGCCGGAAGCGCGGTCGCACAAAACGCCGCTGCGCTGGGGGATACCGGCAGGGCGGTCGTCACTTTTGATCGTGTGTGGAGAGCCGCCACTCCGCCTCAGTACACGATCACGGTGGATTCGTCCGGAAAAGGGCGCTATGTCTCGCGTGAAGTGGCCGACGCAGCGGACGCAACGAAAGAACCGGAGTCAGCCGCCAAGGAGGGCGCTTCGCAAGAAGACCCCGACTTTACCCTTGAATTCGACGTCACCCCGTCTACGCGTGAGCTGATTTTTCAACTCACGAAAGACGCCAACTATTTCGAGGGCGATTATGACTACAAAGCTCACCGCATGGCCGATACCGGCAAGAAAGTCCTGACGTATGCCGCCGCCGGGAAGATCTTTCAGACCACGTACAACTGGTCAGAGAACAAAGCCATTGACCGGCTTACCCGTGTGTTTCAAGGCATCTCTGCCACCATTGAGCACGGTCGCAAGCTGCAGTTCCTGCGCCGCTTTGACAAGCTGGGGCTGGAAGCGGAACTGAAAGGCATGGAAGCCATGGCCGCCGACAATGAACTGATGGAAATTCAGATTATTGCGCCTACACTGGAAAACATCGCGAACGACGTGAATATCCTCAACATCGCCCGCCAACGGGCGCGCCGTCTTCTGGCGCTTAATGGTTCTTAACCTCGCGAACTTAACTCTTCTTGAGCCCATCTGAAAGTTTCTTATCCTGCGTTGACCTCCTGGAGTAACTAGAATGGTTCCCATTGAGGGCCCTGGCATTTAAGTCAGCAAGCGAAGGAGATACGGCCATGCCACGCAGTCTTAAGTTTTACGCCACTTTATTTTTTTTGTCGGCCATGCTGGTTCCGGCGGCATGGGCGCAGTCCAACGCGCGAATCGTGCGCATCAGCGATGTCGAGGGCCAGGTTGAATTTGACGCCGGCAACGGTTACGAAAGCGCGACCGTAAATGTGCCCATCACCGAAGGCGCGCGGCTCGCCACACGCGAGGACGGATGGGCGGAAGTCCAGTTTGAAGATGGCAGTACGCTGCGTCTGGCCCCAGACAGCGAAATTGTTTTTTCCGAATTGAAATTCTCGGACGGTGGCGCGACCCTTACAACTTTGGACGTCGTCCAGGGTGAAGCTGAGTTTGAGATCGCTTATGAAGAACGCGGATCGTTCCAGATCAATGCCCAGAAGAAATCCATTCTTCTGAATAAGTCCGGGCGATTCCGCGTGCGGAGCGATAGCTCCAATCCGCTGGAATTGGTGGTCTGGGAAGGCGAGGTCGGCATTCAAGATCCCGATTCCGCCAACGAGGTTTCCGTCTTTAACAATGAAACGTTTGTGCTCAATCCGTCGGACGCCAGCCTCTACGATCTGGAAAAGGGCGCGGCCGTGGACGACCTTGACCAATGGAGCACGCAGCGTGACGACTATCTGAGCAAGAACGCCAGCGCCGATGACAGCCATACGAAGTCTCCGTATAAGTACGGCGAGAGTGATCTCGACAGTGATGGCCAGTACTACGACGTGCCGGACTACGGTTCGCTGTGGCGTCCCAATAACGTGGGCCTTGACTGGGACCCGTTCAGCAACGGTTACTGGTACCAATCTCCAGTTGGATATACGTGGGTATCAGCCTATCGCTGGGGATGGATGCCGTACCGCTATGGCCGCTGGATCTTTGTGAACGGCCGCGGATGGTTCTGGGAACCCGGCTCATGGCACGGATGGCACCGCATTCCTCCGGTGTTCAACCCACCGCCAAGATTCCGCAAGCCGCCGGTTCCGCCTCCGGGTGTGACTCCCAATCCCAACAAGATTGCGGGCGGTCCTGGACCGGTGCGGCCTCCCGACCACAAAATATATCCGCGGCGCCTAGGGCCGCCTGAACGGCGAGCCGGAAATCCGCCGCAAGCGACACCTGGCCCGAAAGGCTATCCACGGCGTATGCCGCCGTCGGAGGAAAAGATCGCCGGAGCTCCTCCGCAACCTGGACCGGAAACGCGCATCGTTCCGGGAAGGATGTTGCCACCGGAAGATCGGAGGCGGGTAGACCCACCGCAGTCCCCGCCCGACGCCCGCGTTGCTCCGGGAAGAGTATCGCCACCGGAAGATCGCAGACGGGTAGACCCACCGCAGTCTCCACCTGCGCCGGTGAAGAGTTACAGTCCCCCGTCGCAACCGCCGACGCCTGCGCCTGCGCCGACCAGGAGCTATAGTCCGCCGGCACAGTCATCCACGCCGCCGTCACATCAGGAGACGCGGACCGCGCCGGCGCAATCGTCTTCGAAGTCGGACAACGATAGTGGCAAGCCGAAACACTGAAGGGAATCACCGCTGATTTTCGCAGATAGCCGCAGATCGAAAATGGGCGGCTAATCGACGGCTGGTTCACGCGTATGACGTTGATCTAAAAAGAAATCTCTCCGATCAGCGTTCATCCGCGTGAATCAGTGGCTAAACCAACCAATCCCCGGAACAATCCCGCCATCTTCTCAAGCGACAGAGCTTCCGTGCGAATGTCCGGCCGGACTCCGGCTTGCTTCAGTGCGGCGCGAATCTGCTCCTCCGGATAACTCGCCTTCAAGTTGTTCACCAGAGTTTTTCGCTTCATGGCAAGAGCTGTCTTGAGAAATTGGATAAACTCTTTCGCCGGCACTCCCAGTTCTTCAAAGCGCGGCGCAATCCGCAAGCGCAGCACGCTAGAGTGGACCTTAGGTGGCGGCGCAAACGCTTCCGGCGGGAGCGTAAACAGTTTTTCCACTTTAGCGTAAAGCTGTGCCGTAGCGGAGAGCAATCCGTAGTCGCGTGTGCCCGGCCGAGCAGCAATCCGGTCGGCCACTTCGCGTTGCACCATGATCACGATCAGGTCGAACTGGTCGTTGAATTCAAAAAGCCGCAGCAAAATGTCCGACGTAATGTAATACGGTAGATTGCCAATCACGTGGGCGGGCTCCGGCTTCTGGGGACGAAGATCGCTGAGCGGACCAATGGTGCGGTGCAGTACCGTGCGGAAATCAATGTTGAGCACGTTGCCTTCAAGCACCTCAACCCGCGGATTGTCAGAGTATTGAAAGCGCAACTCGGTCGCCATCATGCGGTCCAGCTCAATGGCGATCAGGCGTCCGGCACGTTTGGCCAGCGTCTTGGTCAGCGCGCCTTTGCCGGGGCCGATTTCAACCACCAGCGCTTGCGAAATATCACCGAGTACGTCAACAATCTTTTCCGCGGCTCCGGAGTCAGTCAAAAAATTCTGACCGAGTCTTGGTTTTTTCACACCAGGTTTTTTCGTGCTGCGCAAATTGACCCTGCTTCTCTCCGCCGTTAGACTTTGGTCTTGGTACGGGTTTGGCGCTCAGCTGCTGGAGGCCCCATGAATATCGTGTTTGCTGCTTCCGAGTGTGTGCCGTTTTCCAAAACCGGCGGCCTGGCCGACGTGGTTGGCGCGCTGCCTAAAGCCCTAGTCGCACTGGGCCACTCGGTTTCAGTGTACCTCCCGAAATACAGGCAGACGAAACTGGCCAGCGCTAAAGTCCTGTTGCCCAGTGTCACCATTCCTTTTGACGATGAATACCGCTTCTGCTCCGTGCTTGATGGCGGCAAGCATTCCGGTGTGCAATTCTACTTTATTGATTACCCGCCGTTCTTTGACCGCGATGGTCTGTACGGCACATCGGCGGGAGACTATCCCGATAACGCCGAGCGCTTCGCTCTCTATTGCCGCGCCGTACTGGAAGCGTCCAAGATCCTGGGTGTCCCGCAGATCTTCCATTGTCACGACTGGCAGTCCGCGCTGGTTCCCATACTCCTCAAGACCAGCTACGCCGATGATCCGGTATTTCGCAAGACCGCCACCGTGTTCACGGTCCACAATCTGGGATATCAAGGCTTCTTCCCGGCGGACATCCTGCCGCTCCTGATGCTGCCGTGGGACTTGTTCACCATTGGCAAGCTGGAATTTTGGGGCAAAGTGAATTTCATGAAAGGCGCGCTGGTTTTTTCGGACCACATCACGACCGTCAGCAAGAAATACAGCCAGGAGATTCAAAACAGCGAATACGGCTTTGGCCTGGAAGGCGTGTTGCGAAGCCGCGCCGGCCAGCTCACTGGAATCCTGAACGGAGTGGATTACGACGAATGGAACCCGGAGAAAGATCAATTCATCGTCAAACAGTATTCCAGTAAGAATCTGGCAGGAAAGAAGGAGTGCAAACGCGATCTGCTGCGCCAGTTTGGGATTGCAGAGGCGAATCCGGATCTGCCGGCAATCGGAATCGTATCCCGTTTCGCGGCGCAGAAGGGCTTTGACCTGATTGCTGAAATC
>PLJN01000146.1 GCA_003140235.1 Acidobacteriaceae bacterium | reverse complement strand
CTTCAGGTCAGCCCGGATTTTTTCCTTGATCACACCATAGTCGGCTTTTTCTTCCGGTGTAGATTCGTCCAATGTGCGGCCAATGATGCGGCGCGCTTCCTGCACAAAGCCTTCTTCCGATCCGGCGGCAAAGCCGCGCATCACAATTTCCGGAATGGATTCCACCGTCCCGGTAAGTTTGTTGATGGCGATAATGGCCAGCACAAATCCGTCTTCGCTCAAATGGCGGCGGTCTTTGATGACCAGGTCTTCCACCACGTCGNNTCGAATTCCAGAACGTCGCCGCTTTCCATCATCAGCACTTGGCCCACGGCGCCGGGCATGGAGCGTGCCAGGTCAGCATGAATGCGGAGCTGGCGGTACTCGCCGTGAATCGGAATAAAGTAGCGCGGGCGGACCAGGTTGATGATCAGTTTTAACTCTTCCTGGCTGGCGTGTCCGCTCACGTGAATCGGTGGCTGACTGCCATCGTCATAGAGCACGCTCGCTTCACGGCGGAAAAGATGGTCGATCATCCGGTAGATGGCTTTTTCATTTCCCGGGATAATGCGCGATGAAAGGACAACAGTGTCTCCGCGTTCAATCTTGGCGTGCTTGTGATTGTCGACAGCGGCGCGCGAAAGCGCGGACATCGGCTCGCCCTGCGTGCCGCTGATCAGGACACAAACCTGGTCGGGCCGGTATTCTTTGACCTGTCCGGCATGAATGAGCAAACCTTCCGGCACGTCGAGATAGCCGAGGTCCATCGCGATGTCGGTAGACTCCGTGATGGAGCGGCCAATCAGCGCGACTTTGCGTTTGTGGTCACGGGCGGTCTCGATCACCGTCTTAATGCGATGGATGGACGACGAAAAACAAGAAACGAAAAGCTTGCGCTTGGTGCTGGAAAAGATCTCGTCGAACTTGCTGCGCACGGCGCGTTCGCTTGGTGTGTAGCCGTGGCGATCGGCGTTGGTCGAGTCCTGTAACAGGGCCAGCACTTCGCGGTCCTTGCCGTATTCGGCAAACGTGTGCAGATCGAACAGATTGTTGTCCGTGGGCGTGGGGTCTACTTTGAAGTCGCCAGTGTGGATGATCACTCCCAGCGGCGTGTGGATCGCAAAGGCCACACAATCTACCAGGCTGTGCGTGACCCGTATCGGATTGATGGTGAACGGCCCCAGCTCAAAGCGCCCGCCGGCGCGAATTTCGCGCAGGTCGGCGTCATCCAGCAGCGAGTGCTCTTCCAGCTTGTTTTCCACCAGCGCCAAAGTGAACTCCGTGCCAAACACCGGGACTTTTAGCTCGGAGAGTACCCAGGGCAGTCCGCCGATGTGGTCTTCATGGCCGTGGGTGAGGATGATGCCGCGGACTTTTTCGCGGTTGGCCAGCAGATAGCTGATGTCGGGGACAACAATGTCCACGCCAAGCAATTCCGATTCCGGGAACATGAGCCCGGCATCGATCACAATAATGTCGTCACCCCAGCGAACGGCCATGCAGTTCATTCCGAACTCGCCGAGGCCGCCCAGAGGTATTAAGTGGAGTTTTCCCGAAGGCATGGTTAGTCTTTGATGCTATCAGTTAAGAAGGTGATGGGGAAGGAATGTCAGGATATAGCAGTGTTCTGTTGGCCGGCGTTCATCTTTGCCAGTACTGCTTTTTCTTTTCTTCCGTAAATAGTTCCGGCGATGGTGTGGTAAACGCCGATCAGGCTGAAGAGATATCCGGCAGCGCCGGCGAAGCGGGTCGGCAACAGCTTGGCGGTGATCGCGATAACAATCCCCAGCGCCGCCATGGACACGTGTTCGACAATCGATTTCCGGGTCAGCAGAGCTTCGTATTCGGTCAACTCCAGGAGCGTCCGCTTACTGTAAGCGTAGGCGTAGAGCAGAGCAAACACGCCAAAAACGGCGGTAAATCCCAAACTGTAAATGACCATCAGGTTCGCAGATTGGTCCGCACGAATCATGTCGTCAACATTGCCAGCCACTGTGGCCCCGCCCGTTACTTGCGCGACCAGGAGTGTGAAAATAAATTTGAGGGGATAAACGTAAAACAAGACCACAAAAAGCAGAACGGAATTCAGAAAAACCGTGTATGCGGTCTGCAAGCCGTAGCGGCGGGAGAAGGTGTAGTGCTCGTACCACACCTGCACCAGAAGGGCGAAGCAGACGGCGAAGGCGATAAAGCCCTTCATCGCGATCAAGAGCTCAGAAAAGGTTTTGGGAACTTCGAGCGAGACCACCAACAGCGTCACAGCAAAAGCGAAAACTGCGTCGGTGAATCCTTCCAGGCGGGTGATCTCGGTCGCGCGCCAGCGGAAATTCTTTTCTCCGGCCAGCAGTCCTTTCTGAACATGTTCGCGAATCATTGAGTCCTCAACTGTGCCGCCGGTTCCAAGACAGCAGGCGAAGGAGCTTCATTCCCCAACTCGCCTTCCCAGCGCGCAATCACCGCGGTGGCCAGGCAGTTGCCCACGACGTTGATGCTGGTGCGCGCCATGTCCATGACCTGGTCAACGCCCAGAAGAATAAAGATAGGCCAGGTAGGCAGGTGGAAGGAATCGGCGGTGGCCATCAGGACCACAATCATCGCGCGCGGGACCCCGGCAATGCCTTTACTGGTGAGCATGAGCGTGAAGACCAAAATCAACTGTTCACCAAAAGTCAGATGAATACCAGCGGCCTGTGCCACAAAGATTGCCGCGAGAGACAAATACAGGGTACTGCCGTCAAGATTAAAACTGTAACCCGTGGGCAGCACGAACGCCACAATCTGCCGCGGAACGCCAAAAGCTTCCATGGTTTCCATGGCGCGGGGCAAAGCGGCCTCGGAACTGGCAGTAGCAAACGCAATGGAAGCAGGCTCGGCAATCGCTTTGAGAAGCCGTTTGATCGGCAAACGGAAAATCAGCGCAACCGGCAGAAAGACGCACAGTACAAAGACGATCAACGCCGCATACAGCGTGGCCACCAGTTTGAGCAGATTCACGAGCACGCCGAAGCCCATGGTGCTGACGGTGTAGGCAATCGCGCCGCAAACCGCCAGTGGCGCAAACAGCATGACAATGTTCGTAAACTTGAACATCGTTTCGGAAAAGCCTTCCATGAACGCGAGCACCGGCCGGCGCTTTGTCTCTATCACCAGCGCCAGAGCAATTCCGAAGATGATGCTGAAAACCACCACTTGCAGTATCTGGTTCTCGGCCACGGACTTGGCAATGTTCTCGGGAAAGACATGCAGGATGAAGTCAGATCCATTTTGTTTCTGGACCTGAGTTTGTGCCGGCGCTGCGTTGGCGGGCGGAGTGATCCCGACTCCGGCTTTCGATAAGTTAATCGCGCCCAGTCCGATGAACAACGCAATCGTTGTAACCAGCTCAAAGTAAATCAGCGCTTTGATGCCCATGCGTCCGACTTGTTTCAAGTTGGAGTGACCGGCGATGCCCACGACCAGGGTGGAAAAAATCAGTGGCGCAACGATCGTCCGAATCAGGCGCAGGAATATGCTGCTGAGTACCTGAAGACTCGCGCCGAAATGCGGCCAGTCATGGCCAATCTCCGCTCCTACCAAAATGCCGAGAGCGATCCACGTAGTGAGCGAACGGCGATAAAAGGTGTAGCCCGCGAAAGCCACCAACGCGGCCCAGCGCAAACCGAGCAGCAATCCAGGAGGGACGGCAATCCCGCCATAATGCGCAACCGCCCACACCACCGCAGCGATTCCTGCCAGCAGCAGAAAAGCGATTAAGAACTTTCCGTGAGATCGAGAATGATTCGGTTCCGTCATCGCAGCAGGTCCTCCAGTTCGATTGAAGTCTGCGTTTTCTCGTCGCGATACTTCACAATGACCGGCGTATAGAGCGACAATCCCCACTCCGCCGCTTTGCCTTTCGTGATGGCCCGGGAGCCAGGCACTACAACCGCATTTTCAGGAATGACGAGTGGTTCCGTTGCAGTAGCCCGATAAACCTGCTCGCGGACAATGTCATAAACCGGCGTAGCCCGCGTCAGGACGACACCCGCGCCGAGCACCGCTCCTTGCCGGACCTGCGTGCCTTCATAAACGCCGCAATTGCCGCCGACGAGCACGTCGTCTTCAATAATCACCGGCGAAACATTCACCGGTTCGAGCACTCCGCCAATCTGGGCAGCGGCGCTCAAGTGCACGCGCTTTCCCACCTGCGCGCAGGACCCGACGAGCGCGTGGGAGTCAATGAGCGTGCCTTCGTCCACATAGGCGCCAACGTTCACATACATCGGAGGCATACAGATCACGCCGGGAGCCAGATAGACGCCAGTACGAACGGAAGACCCGCCGGGAACCACGCGGATCTTGTCTTCGACGTTGAAGCGGCGGGCGGGGAACGTGTCTTTGTCGACAAATGACAGCGGGCCGGTGCCGCTCATGTCCGCCAGCTCGCCCAGTCGGAACCCGAGCAGGATACCTTGCTTCACCCAGGTGTTCACCTGCCAGACGTCGCCGGTCTTTTCGGCTGCCCGTACCTGACCTTGCGTCAGCAAATCGCGAAACTCCAGGAATGCCTTTCGGGCACGGACTGCGGTGTCGCCGCTCAAGTCTCCCGCAACGTAGAACTGCTCGATTTCGGTTTGCAATTGACGCATTGCTTGCGGAGTATACCTGCGCAGGGTTTGTCGCGGCAAACCAGTTGCCTTCACAGGTGGTGGTCAGTTTGGCATCGAGCAAGCCGACAAACGAAAGATAGTCAGCAATCGCCGAAGAACCTAGGGACTTGTCATTCTGAAAGCCCCGTTTTGCGGGGCTTGAAGAATCCCGAGGATGCTGCCGGGTAAAGGGCGTCGATCCGATGGAATGCGCCCGTACCCTTACCCTCAATTGGGGAGAAGAAATGCCGCCTAACTTCGTGGTCCTGAAGGTCCCCGGTAAGGACTAACATCCTCGGGATTCTTCAGGCCCCAAAAATCGGGGCCTTCAGAATGACAGGGGGGTAGTTTGGTCGAATTCCTTGAGAACTAATCAAACTACCACCCTAACTAGCCACAATTGTTAACTACCATTTGCAGTCAGCAGTGCGTTACACTCCGCAGAGGAGAAGCAAGTGGGAACACGCCCGGTTCTTCGCATCTTCATCTCATCTACCGCGGTTGACCTCCGCGATTATCGCGAGAAGGTCCGCGATGCTGTGCTGTCTCTCAAGGGTCTTCCCATCGCCATGGAGACCTTCTCCGCGCAGTCTGGCCAGCCCGCGAGCGAATGCATGAAGATGGCTGCCGAAGCGGACGCGGTGATTTGCATTGTTGCCCACCGCTACGGCTATGTTCCGCCGAAGGAGTTGGGCGGTGACGGCGAGCGCTCCATTACATGGCTTGAAGTTGACGCTGCCAAGCGAGCCAATAAACCGGTATTTGCTTTCCTCGTTGACTCTAAGGCGTCGTGGGACGAAGTCAAAGAACAGGACCGTCTCACTTCGGAGCCGCCTGAAAAAGCCCCGGATATTTTCAAGGCCGTACAGGATCTCCAGAAGTTCAAAACCTTCCTTCAAAACGAGTACATGCGAGGCACATTCGCCAACAAAGATGAATTGGCTATGCGCGTTGCGATCACGCTTGCCAATTTCATTCCTCAACCTGGCCAAGCGCCGGCCTACAGCACTCGTGTCTGGCAACCGCTGTTTTGCCACGCGCTACAACCGGCGCAGCATTTCCGCGGACGAAAAACCAAGCTGCAAGAACTTAAGGAATGGCTCCAGGCTCCCGTCACGCCGGACCGGGTTATTTCCGTCGTAGCGGCAGGTGGCACGGGCAAGACCGCACTGATCCATGAGGCTCTTCACGAAACACAATTCTCCGACCGCGCCGGGGTCTTTGTCTGGTCCTTCTATGAAGACCCCGATACAGATAAGTTCCTGCGTGCAGCCTTTCTCTATTTCACGGGGGAGAAAGATGTGCCAACCGGTGGAATGCTGGAGCGGCTGCAACTGGCGCTTTCTGGTGACACGCCACATGTCTTGGTCCTTGACGGGCTCGAACGCGTCCAGAGTGAGGGCGATTATCGCCGCCGTGGCGAACTGGAAGACCAGCAACTGAAGCGTTTGGTGCGCGCACTAGCCGGTGGCGTAGGCAATGCCCGTGCTTTGGTCACATCGCGCTTCCCTCTGGTGGATCTTGATGTTTGGACCGGTGCTGGACATCGCGCCATTGTGCTGGATGATCTGGAACGCCCGGTCGCGTTGGAAGTGCTGAGGGCCTGGAAAGTGAAGGGCACGGATCCGGCGCTGGCGCAACTGCTGGAGCCGCTCAACATAAATGGCTTCTATCATGCCCTTTCTGTAGCGGTCTTGGGCTCGTATGTTGGTAACTTCGCGGACGGCGATCCCACCAATGCGCCGGAGTTCTCCCTCCAGGACGCGCAAGAGTCCGACCCCAAGGCACGACGACTGAACCTCATTCTGGAGCAGTACGCGCAAGCCCTCACTCGTGCCGAGCGCGACCTCTTGGCCCGCCTTTCCCTTTTTCCGCGAGGCGTAAGAGTCGAGATTCTCACCTGGATCGTGCAGTCCGGAGGAGAGGTAGCGGGGGCACTGATGGGTCTAGGGGACAAGGAATTGGTCAACCATTTAGAACGGTTGAAGGGGCTGGGGCTAGTGTTTCGCTATGAGACAGATGGACAGGTTGTCTACTCGGCTCACCCCTTCCTACGCGAATTTTTCCGTCATCTTCTGAGCGCGAAACCGGAATCTGTGCATGAGTCTGTGCGCGCCAGGCTAGCGCCCAGTCTTGAGGTGCGGCCAAAGACTTGGCCGACGGATCTGAACATACTGGATCAATACGAGATGCTAATTGAGGAGACCCTACTTGCCGGAAGCGTACAGGAGGCTTGCGATCTGTTCTTGCTTGGATTGGGTGGCTACCAACACCTTGGCTGGGTGCTGGGAGAAAACATCCGTGGTCTGCGTATTCTGGAACGATTCTGCCCGCAGGATGATTTTTCTCGCATCGCAGGTCACCTAACTCCGCGCGATCAGTCTCGTTTGGTTACCGAACTTGGCCTGTTCGCCGACAGTCTCGGCGACCTAACACGAGGGCGGGGCGCTTTTGAGCATAGTCGGCGGCTGGACGCCGCAGTTTCTGACAGGCGGAACGAGTCTATCTCTTGCGAGAACCTAGCTCAACTCGAACTTAACGCGGGGCAATTCAGGCGAGCCCTTGAGTTCTCTGACAGTAGTGTTTTGCTAGCCACGGGAGCGAACAACGAAGCCGAGACCGCAGGTCCTCGCTCTCTTAGGGCCACATCGCACTTTGCTCTCGGAAACATCCCGGCTGTCGCAGCCGATTTTCAGCGTGCCGCCGAATTATACGGCGGAGCTTTGACCCACCATCCTAGTTTCCAAGAGGCCGAGTGCAAACTTCTTCTTGGCGACAAACCTGGAGCACTGAGCCAGATACAAGCCATTCGGGAGTACGTGGTCAACGAAAACATTAAGAACCTTCTCTGCGCTTGCAATGCGTTGCTTACCCGTCTTTGCCTTAGTGAGGCTACCGAAGCGGGAGAACAGTTAAAGCAAGCTCGCGAATTTGCCAACTATTCTGGGCACGTTGAACTCCAACTCCGCTGTTTCCACGCGGCTTGCGAACTTAATGTGCATTTGGGAGATTACTCCACAGCCATCACGGAAGCCGAAGCCGGCATCTTCCTAGCGTACACATGCGGTCTTGGAAAATACTCGATCGACTTGCGCCTCGCCCTCGCTGAAACGCTGCTTGCGACCGAGATCAGTACCGATGATGCACGCAAAGCTCTGCAAAGTGCCCGCAATGCGCTTGACCGCTCGGAGCAGCCGGATTGTGCCTACGCTTGGGGACAGGCAGATGGCCTCCACTTTTGCGGACTCGCTCACCTTCGGCTAGGCGAGCGTGAGCTTGCACGCCAGCGCCTTGCCGCCGCCCTCGAACTCCGCGAGCGCCTAGGCCACGGACGTATTGAGGAAACCCGCCGCGCTCTTGAATCTCTGCCGCGCGTCCATTGAGGAACCGGCGAGAAATTGCGATAGCACATATAACCCCAGAATCGGTTGATCGGTTTTGTGGCAGAATACAGTCGTGCTCCAATCACTGACTGCGCGCAAGGAATGGAAGTTTTTCAGCGTCCTGACGAGGGCGAACCCCGGCCTCGCCGCAGCCTGGTGGGCGGCCCTGCTGCTCAGAGGGGTCCTGCCAGCAGCGTTCGCAATCGCCATGGGCGTGCTGGTTGGCGCTGTACAACGTGGCAATTCTCTCGTCTGGCCGCTGGCGTTTGCCGGTGTGATTTTCGTGCTGCTGCAGGTGCTCAGTCCAATTCATCAGTCGGTCAGCTCCAACCTGGGAGACCGGACCGCCGCATGGCTCTACGACCGGCTCACCGAAGCCTGCGTGCGTCCGCCGGGGATGGGACATCTTGAGGACCCGAAGCTCACCAACGATCTCACAGTTGCTCGTGACTTCGATCTCGGAATGACCGGCCCGCCGCTCTCGATCTCCATGGATTTCATCGCGAACGGCATGGTCGAGATGATCGGCGGTATTGCGTCCGCCGTGATTCTCGCCCGATACGCGTGGTGGGCGCCGATCGTGCTTGCGGGCGCGTGGCTGGCGACGCACTGGCTTCTGCGGGAGAGCGCGATCTGGTGGGACCGCAACACCGAGGAAGTGCGCGGCGCGCAGCGGGATGCCGATTATGCCTACCACCTGGCAGTGGATCCGCCTGCCAGCAAAGAACTGCGTCTGTTCGGACTCGCCGGCTGGACGATTAAACGCTTTGTCGCCAGGCGCACTCGCTTGCACGAGCTTCAATATGCAGCCACGCGTCTGCGCGAGCGGCCTGTGATCTGGAGCATGCTGCTCGTTGTGTCTGCGAACGTGCTGGTGTTCTGGTTGCTCGCGAATGCGGCGGTACATGGCCGCATCAGTCTTGGGGAAGTTGTTGTCTACGTGCAGAGCGCCGTCGGAGTATCGATGATTGCGTTCGGCGGATTCAGTTGGGCGCTCGATGGCGCGGCTGCCCCCGTGGCCGCCGTGTTGCGACTTGAGCCGGCAATGCGTCCCGCAGGTGCGCTGTACTTTGGTGATCGCCGTGCTGACGCGATGCCTGCGCGCGAGATTCGTCTCCGCGACGTCACGTTCGCGTACCCTGCGGGCGCGCCCGTGCTGGAACACTTCGATCTCACCATTCCCGCCGGGTCGTCGCTGGCCATCGTAGGACAGAACGGCGCGGGTAAAACGACCATCGCCAAGCTGCTGTGCCGGTTGTACGATCCGCAGTCCGGCGCGATTGAGATTGACGGTGTAAACCTTCGCGAGTTCGACCTTGCGTCGTGGCGCTCGCGCATTGCGGCCGTGTTCCAGGACTTCATCCGCCTTGAGCTGCCGTTACGCGACAATGTTGCGCCAGCAGGTGCGCCGGACGATGTTGTGCGCGCCGCGCTCGAATCGGCGGGAGCCACGAACTTGGCCGCGCTCGACACGGTGCTGGCCCGCGGGTATGACGGTGGCACTGACCTCTCGGGCGGACAATGGCAACGCATCGCACTCGCCCGCGCGCTGGCATCCGTCACGCTCGGCGCTGGCGTGGTGCTGCTTGACGAGCCGACCGCTCAGCTCGATGTGCGCGGAGAATCGGAAATCTTCGATCGTCTGCTTGCCGCGACGCGGCATTGTACGACCATCCTGATCTCGCATCGCTTCTCCACGGTCCGCCATGCCGACCGTATCTGCGTGCTTGAGCACGGCCGGGTGATCGAGCTGGGCACGCACGATGAGCTAATGGCACTCGGCGGGCGCTATCGGACGATGTTCGATCTGCAGGCGCAGCGCTTCAATATTCCGGAAGAGGGGGAAACAACGTATGAAGTCCTCTCCTGATCAAAATCGCGCGCCCGAGACGACGGAAACAATGGAGCCGCTGCCTCCCGCGCTGCGGTCCATGTGGCGGTTGTGCAAGCTGGGATATCGCCACGAGCCGCGCTTGATGTTCTGGGCCTTCGTGCTGTCACAACTGGCGGCGCTGCCCGATGCGCTCCTCGCTTTATGGCTGATGCTGCTGGGCAAAGGCGTGCTCGACCACCGATCCGGCATGGTAGAAGGCGCGGCGATTGGCCTCGGCGTGTCTACCGCGGCAACGTGGTTTCTCCGCACGGTCAGCACGCGTGTGCAGCGCCGCTTTCGCGACAGAGTGACGATTGCGTTGGAGTCGCACGTTGCGCAATTGCAGGCATCGGTCGCGACGATCGCCCATCAAGAACGTCCTGAATATCTCGACCGCCTGTCGATGCTCCGCAATCAGGTGTTCGTGCTCGACCACATGTACATGTCGCTGTTTTCCACGCTCGGGTGGATCCTGCGGCTGGGCGTGACCATGGCACTGCTGGCGTCCATTCATCCGGCGCTCATCCTGCTTGCCGTTTTTGCGATACCGACCGTGTTGACGTCGTCGTGGCGGCCGCAGGTCGAGAGGTCCGCACAGGAGCGTGGGGCACAAACCAATCGTCTGGCGCGCCACTTGTTTACCATCGCGACCACCGCGCCGTCCGGGAAAGAAGTGCGCGTCACCGGCATTGGAGAACGCCTGGTCACTGATCGCCGAGACGCGTGGGAGCGCTGGTATGGGCCGGTAGCGGCCGCCCGGTGGGGCTCGGCATCGTGGCACGCGCTGGCCTGGGCCGTATTCGGCTTGGCATATGTGGGTGCGGTGGTGTTCGTGTCGTCCGGACTCCGCGCGCCTGCAGCCTCGGTGCTGCTGGTGCTCGCCGCAGGCGCGCGGTTGTCGGCATACATCGGCGCCACCGTGGGCGAGATTGGATTCCTGCGCGGATTCTGGATGGACGGCTCGCGGCGGCTCGCGTGGCTGGAGGACTA
>PLJN01000039.1 GCA_003140235.1 Acidobacteriaceae bacterium | reverse complement strand
GCTTCATCGGTGTAGATTTTGGAACCGTGTTCAATGTGATTCAGAATGTCCCGCTGCAAAGTCTCGCGGTTGATTGCGCGGACAACAGTTGCTCTGACTTCGCGCTGCTCACGGTCTAAGACGCCGACAACTGCGGTCTTGCCGATTAGGTTGGTCTGTCCAGTCAGAGCAGAGTTACGGGCAATCGCAAGAGCGCGACGGCGTTTGTTGTGCATGTTCTTCGGTTTGCCGCCGATGAACGCTTCGTCCGCTTCCACTTCGCCACCATCGGGGCCACCAAATTTGCGGAAGGAACCGTTCTGCATTGCTTTGCGAATCCGGTGCATCATGAACCAAGCGGACTTTTGCGTGACGCCAAGATCGCGGGACACTTCGTAGGAACTGATTCCATTGCGGCAATTGCAAATCAGCCACATGGCAGTCAGCCACTTGTCCAAGGGAATCGGCGAATCTTCCATGATGGTTCCGACTTTGGCCGAGAATTGGCGGTGATCGTGTTCCTGCTTGCACTTCCAAATCCGGCGAGTGGAGACGTAGGACACTTCTTTGCTGCCGCACTTGGGGCAGGTCACGCCATCGGGCCAGCGGAGATTGGCAAGGAAATCAATGCAGTTATTCATGTCGGCAAAGTAGCGGATGGCCTGAGCTAAAGTCTGCGGGAATGAGGTTTGTTGCTTCATGTCTCAATAGTAGGCTAAAATCTCAGGTGTGTCAAGTATATTATTACCGGTCTATTGCCATTGTTTTCGGTAGGTTGCAGCCCAGGACAGTTTTTCTCCCATTTTCCCGCGCCTGATTTTTCCGTTTCTAACGTGCCAACAGGAAACGCGCGCCGATGATCAGCAGCAGGGCGCCGAACACCCTGCGCAGTACCAGCTCCGAGAGATGCTGTGCCCAGGCGCCGCCAAAATATCCGCCAATGGTAAAGCCAATGGCGATCAATATCGCAGCAGTCAAATCCGCATTGCCGGCCTTGTAATACTGCCAGAAGGCAAGGATCCCAATAGGCGCCAGCAATGCGCCCAGCGATGTGCCTTGCGCTTTGTGTTGTCCCATTCCGAAGAAATACACCAGGGCCGGCACAATCAGGATCCCGCCGCCGGTCCCTACGACTCCGGACAATATTCCGATGAGCAATCCAAGCAATAAGTAGAGCCAGTTCATGTTTCAAATCATAAAGGGAGTTGGTTTTCAATCAAAAGCAAAAGCAGACCCTTTGAGAGTCTGCTCTTGTTGTTGGGAATTTCCCGATTTCAGTTTTTTCTTATAGACGTCCACGCGAATTGCGAGCGTATCATCATTGTCATCGTCATCGTGTTTGCCGGCTTTTGGCGGGCTCACATGAATCGTTGTGCTTCCGACAAAGATGAAGCCCGTGGGTGCGGGCGATCCGCTCACCAGGTAGAAAAGCGTACCTTGTGGGAAGGTCGCCGGCGTGCCCGCAGGTCCTTGCGGCCCTGCAGGACCGAACGGACCCATGGGACCTTGAGGACCAGGAATGCCTTACGGGCCCTGGGATCCAGTAGCTCCGGTTGCACCGGTGTCACCCTTCGCTCCCTGAGGTCCAGTAGCTCCGGCAGCACCGTTGAGCTTGAAATTCAGAGCAGTTCTCCGGTAGGGGACATAATGAAGTCATTCGTGAGCGGCATGAAAGCTCTTAGTCCGCCATCATCTACGGAGACCACCACCCGCAGATCACCGTCTTTCCTGCGATCCCAAAAGACTTGGATTTCAAGCTGATACTGTTTGCCGTCAGCCCCCGTAACGAACTTAGAGCGCGGATGGTCAATCAATCGAGCCAAATCTGCGTAGCTTAGACGCTTCAATTTGGCGCATTCTTCCGCCACACACGCCAATGCAATCTGCTTGTCCACGCCGCCTCAGCTTTCCTGTCCAATAGTGCCACTAATTTCTCTACGCTCCAAACGCGACCCCGCTTCGAAAGCCTGGGTCACATGCAAAACTGCCCACCGCCCCAAAACCCCGTCTGCGTTGACACTCGCGCGAAGCGAATGTTAGCTTAGTTAGTACGCAGATCGTGTCCGATTCCGCTCCCTATTACTAACAATTCAATGGAAGATACACTCAAAGAAATAGGCGAATTACTGCTTTCCTCGGTCCCCACGATCATTGCGTTGCTGATCGTGTGGACGGCCTATCGCTTGATTGTTCATCCGCGGTTGCAGCAAGTTCTGGCTGAGCGCCACACGCGCACCGAAGGCGCCATGGAGCAGGCGCGACTGGCCATCGCTTCCGCGGAAGAACGGACGGCGGAATACGAGCAGCGTGTCCGCGAAGCCCGCGGCCAAATCTACAAAGAACAGCAAGCCCGCCGCCAGCAAATGCTGGATGAGCGCCAGACCACACTGACCCTGGCCCGCCAGCAGGCGCAGGAAATGGTCGCCAGCGCGCGCACAGCATTAGATAAAGATGTGGCCGGAGCCAAAGCCGGGTTACGCGATCAAGCGAGCCAGTTGGCCGACCAGATTATCGGCACAGTCCTGAAATCGGCAGCCGCCGCGGGGGGACACTAGCGCTTATGTCTCTACGCAAAAGATTCTCGGTTGTTTCTCTTCAAGCTCTGCTCCTTCTGGGCGGGATATTCGCCGGCCCCGCTGTGCTTCGCTTCACGCCGCTTGATGCGCAGGAAGTTCAAGCTACGCAACAGAATTCGAGCATTGAGAAGACTAAGAAAGAGCCAGCCAAGCCCGAAGCAGAAGGCGATGACGAAACAGAAACGCTGAAACACTCACCGATCGTCGAGTTTATTGCGCGCAAGACCGGGCTCAGCCTTAATCGCGCTTACTGGCTTACCGTGTTTCTAAATTTCGCGATTGTGCTGGGCATTATCTGGAAGCTGGGCAAGAAAATGCTTCCCGCCAAGTTGAAGGCCCGCAGCGAGTCCATCCAGAAGAACATGGAAGACGCGCGCAAAGCCAGTGAAGAAGCGCGGCAGCGCATGGCGGATGTCGAGAGCCGGCTGTCCCGGCTGGACGCGGAAATCGAGCAGATGCGCCGTGACGCCGCCGAATCCGCCAGCGCGGAAGAGCAGCGCATACGCAACTCCGCCGAAGAAGAGCGCCGCCGCATTGTGCAGGCCGCGGAACAGGAAATCGCCATGGCCGCCGGCGCCGCTCGCCGCGAGCTCAAGTCTTACGTAGCCGGACTGGCAGTTGACCTGGCCGAAGAGAAAATCAAAATTGCTCAGAGCGCAGACCAGACACTGGTGCGCGAGTTCACCGCGCAAATCGGAAAGGACGGAAACTAATGGCCTCAGTCGCAGGCCGCTACGCCCGGGCCTTTTCCGAAGTAACGGCGGACCGCAAAGTCGACCCGGACAAAGCCGTAGCCGATCTCGGCCTGGTGACCGAACTGATCACCGGCAATACCGAGCTCAGGAATGTGCTGCAAAATCCCTCGGTCGCGCACGCGCAAAAACTCAGTCTGGTGGACGCCATCATCAAGCTCACGGGCGGTCCGAAAATTCTGCGGAATTTTATTGCTGTGCTGATCGATCACCGGCGCATCGGACAGATTGGCGAAATCTTTGAACAGTTCAAGCAGGAACTGGACCGGCGCATGGGCATTGAGCAGGCGCGCGTCAGTTCAGCTCGGGCGCTGACCGCGGCGGAAAAGAAATCGCTGGAAGCACAACTGGTCGCCATCACCGGAAAGATCGTCCGCGCCACATACGCGGAAGACGCCAGCCTGCTGGGCGGCGCGGTGGTCCGCATCGGCAGCACGATCTATGACGGATCAGTGCACGGGCAGTTGGAGAGAATTAGGCAGCAGATTGTTGGCTCGTGAGTCAGTAAAAGATTTGGTAATTGGGTAATTTGGTAAGTGGGTAATTGAAGAGCGGTGGGCATCGCAGTCAATTATCCAATTACCAAATTACGAAATTACCCAATTCGCATCAAAGTTCGGGTTCTAAACAAAGGTATCTATGGCTCAAATTAAAGCAGACGAAATCACCAAGCTCATCCGCGACCAGATTGAGAACTACGAGTCCAAGGTCACGGTGGACGAAGTTGGCACCATCATCTCTCTGGGCGACGGTATCGCCCGCATTCACGGACTGGATAAAGTCATGGCAGGCGAGTTGCTCGAATTCGGCCATGGTGTTTCCGGACTGGCCATGAACCTGGAAGAAGGCCAGGTCGGCGCTGTGTTGCTGGGCGACTACACCGAAATGAAAGAAGGCGGCGAGGTCAAGCGGACCGGAAAGATCATGGCCGTGCCTGTGGGCGACGGCATGATTGGCCGCGTGGTGAACGCGCTGGGTCAGCCCATTGACGGCAAGGGTCCCATCACCACCGACAAATTCATCGCCATCGAGCGCATCGCTCCGGGCGTGATTGATCGCCAGCCTGTCCGTGAGCCCATGGCCACCGGAATCAAGGCCATTGACTCGATGATTCCCATCGGACGCGGCCAGCGCGAATTGATCATCGGCGACCGCCAGACCGGGAAAACCGCAGTGGCGCTCGATACCATCATCAACAGCAAGGGCAACAACCTGATCTGCATTTACTGCGCGATCGGGCAGAAGCGTTCTTCGATTGCGCAAGTGGTCAAAGTGCTGGAAGACCAGGGCGCCATGGAGTACACGATCGTGGTGGCGGCGTCGGCTTCCGAGCCTGCGCCTATGTTGTACCTTTCGCCGTACGCCGCTTGCGCCATGGGCGAGTTTTTCCGCGACAACGGCAAGCACGCACTGGTGATCTATGACGATCTTTCCAAGCATGCTGCCGCGTATCGCGAGATTTCGTTGCTGCTGCGCCGTCCGCCGGGACGCGAAGCTTACCCGGGAGACGTTTTCTATCTTCACTCCCGCTTGCTCGAGCGCGCGGCAAAAATGTCAGACAAAACGGGCGGTGGTTCGCTCACCGCACTGCCGGTGATTGAGACCCAGGCCGGCGACGTGTCCGCTTACATTCCGACCAACGTCATCTCGATTACCGACGGTCAGATATTTCTGGAAACCGATCTGTTCAACTCCGGCGTGCGTCCTGCGGTGAACGTGGGTATCTCCGTAAGCCGCGTCGGCGGTTCGGCGCAGATTAAAGCCATGCGCCAGGTTGCTGGAACGTTGAAGCTGGAACTCGCTCAATATCGCGAACTCGCGGCTTTCGCCCAGTTCGGTTCCGACCTCGATAAAGCCACGCAAGCGCAGCTCAATCGCGGCAAACGTCTGGTGGAGATCCTGAAGCAGGACCAGTACAAGCCGCTTTCGTTCAGCAAGCAGATCATGATCATTTACGCCGGGACTAACGGCTACCTGGACGATCTCGAAGTCGAGCAGATCAGGGCCTTCTCGGAAGAACTCAACGATTACGTCGAGTCCATGAATCCCAAGCTGCTGGCCACCATCATGGAGAAGAAAGCGATAGACGACGGCATCAAGGCCGACATCGAGAAGACGCTGAAAGAATTCAAGCAGAAGTTTGTGGCCGAGCGGCAGACAGCAGTAGCAAAAGCATAAGTTATGGCGAACCTTTTAGATATTCGGCGGCGAATCCGCAGCGTGCGCAACACGCGGCAGATCACCAAGGCCATGCAGATGGTGTCGGCGGCCAAGCTGCGCCGCGCACAGGAGCGGGCTATTGCCGCGCGTCCCTATGCGCAGATGCTTACGAACGTTCTGAAGTCGCTGGTATCGCGCGCTGAAATTTACGATCCGACAACCGGCGAAGCGGTAAATCCGCTGCTGGTGCGTCGTCCGGAAAAGACGGCGTTGCTGATTGTTGTGTCGGGCGAAAAAGGACTGGCGGGAGCGTTCAACTCCAA
This sequence comes from Acidobacteriaceae bacterium, assembly GCA_003140235.1. Lineage (GTDB taxonomy): Bacteria > Acidobacteriota > Terriglobia > Terriglobales > Acidobacteriaceae > Angelobacter. The sequence goes on along the minus strand of PLJN01000039.1, from coordinate 1,539 downwards.
CATCCTCAAAGCCGCAGCAAAGTTTCTGGAAACGAAGAAAGACAAGAATGTAGAAATCCTGGCGATGGGCCGGAAGTCGCGCGACTACTTCCACCGCCGCTATCCCATGGCCCCCGAATCAGGGGAAACGGCCGGCCCCATCCAGATCGCGGCTGAATATGCCGGCCTGATGAACCGCGCACAATTTCACAGCGCGCGCGAAATCACGGAAAAAGTTGTGCAGCTCTATACCCAGGGTCGGGTCGACTCTGTCTACATTGTTTACAACGAATTCAAATCCGTTCTTACGCAGCGGCTGGTGGTGGATGATGTGCTTCCCATCGAAAAAATTGGCGAGCAAACGCGCGAGATGACGGAAGAAGTTTCGGAAGAAGAACGCAAGCACCGGATTGAAGCCGCCATGCACGCCGGAGTTGGTGTCCGCGCCGCTGATACGTCGGCGATTGATACTAAAGCCGCGGCCTTTGCTACTGCGCCGGTCGATTACCTCTACGAACAGAAGCCGGCAGAGCTGTTCCGCAATCTGCTGCCGCGGTACATCACCGTGCAACTGTTCCGCGCCATGCTGGAGTCGGAAGCGGCGGAGCATGCCGCCCGCATGACGGCCATGGATTCAGCCACCAGCAACGCGTCCGACATGATCGATGCTTTGACGCTGGCCATGAACCGGGCGCGTCAGGCAAAGATTACCAAAGAAATTATTGAGATCGTCAGCGGCGCGGCCGCGCAGTAAGTATTTCGAGGACTACAGGATTTTATGGCTACTCAAAATGTTGGCAAAGTCGTACAGATCGCGGGCCCCGCGGTCGACGTGCAATTTACGGAAGGCAACCTGCCTCCCATTTACCAGGCGCTCCGCGTCGTCAGCGAAGGCTTCACCGTGCCCGCGCCGATTGACGTGGTGCTGGAAGTGCAGCAGCATCTGGGCGAAAGCCGCGTGCGTTGCGTCGCCATGCAGGCCACCGACGGCATGGTGCGCGGCATGAAAGTCATCGACCTTGATGGCCCTATTTCCGTCCCCGTGGGCAAAGGAACGCTGGGCCGCGTAATGAACGTGATTGGCGAACCCGTCGACGAACTTGGCCCGATCGCCGGCAAGAAAAGAATGCCGATTCATCGCCAGGCGCCGGCGTTCGATGAGCAGTCCACGAAAGCGGAAATGTTTGAGACCGGCATCAAAGTCATCGACCTGATCCAGCCGTTCCTGAAAGGCGGCAAAATCGGATTGTTCGGCGGCGCTGGTGTGGGCAAGACCGTCGTGATCCAGGAATTGATCAACAACGTAGCGAAGCAGCACGGTGGATACTCCGTGTTTGCCGGCGTCGGCGAACGTACGCGTGAAGGCAACGATTTGTGGATCGAAATGACCGAGTCGGGAGTCATCAAGCCGGGCGTGCCGGAGGAATCCAAGGCCGCGCTGATTTACGGCCAGATGACCGAGCCTCCCGGTGCGCGCTTGCGCGTAGCGTTGACCGGACTGACCGTGGCGGAATATTTCCGCGATGACGAAGGCGCGGACACGCTGCTGTTCATCGACAA
>PLJN01000061.1:641-11835 GCA_003140235.1 Acidobacteriaceae bacterium | reverse complement strand
TGGGACTTCATCCGCTATGCCAAAGAGAAAAGCATTCCCGTTGGCCCCGGTCGCGGCTCGGCGGCCGGCGCGCTCGTGGCGTACTCCATGGGCATTACCAACATTGATCCTTTGCAGAATGAGCTGCTGTTTGAGCGCTTTCTGAATCCCGANNTTCTGCATGAACCGCCGCGGCGAGGTGATCGACTACGTCACGCAGAAATACGGGCGCGACAACGTGGCCCAAATCATCACTTTTGGCACCATGGCGGCCAAGGCCGCTATTAAAGACGTTGGCCGCGCCATGGATATTCCTTATAACGACGTCGATCGCATCGGCAAGATGGTCCCGGCCACGCTCAACATCACCATTAGCCAGGCGCTGCTGGATTCTCCCAATCTCCAGCAGGCTTACGACAATGAGCCCCAGGTCAAGGAACTGATTGATACAGCGCTGCGGCTGGAAGGCCTGGTGCGCAATTCGGGCGTACACGCAGCGGGCGTGGTGATTTCGCCCACGCCGCTCACGGAGATTGTGCCGCTGCACCGGACCAAGAACGACGAAATCGTCACCGCTTTTGACATGGACGCGGTGGGCAAGCTGGGCCTCCTGAAGATGGACTTTCTCGGGCTCACCACGCTCACGATTCTGGATGACGCGCTCAAGCTCATGGCGGGCCGGGGCAACATCATTGATCTCGACAAGATTCCGCTGGATGACACCAAGACGTACGAAAAGGTCTTTCACGCCGCGTTGACGTCCGGCATATTCCAGTTTGAATCCGTGGGCATGGCCGATGTTTTGCGCCGCTACAAGCCCAACGTCATTGAAGACCTCACGGCACTGAATGCGCTCTATCGTCCCGGACCGATTCAGGGCGGCATGATTGACGACTTTATCGAACGCAAGTGGGGCCGCAGAAAAGTTGAATACGAACTGCCCGAACTGGAAGAGATCCTGAAAGAGACGCAGGGCGTGATCGTCTATCAGGAACAGGTCATGCGGATCGCCAACGTGATGGCCGGATACTCGCTGGGCGAAGCCGATATTTTGCGCAAAGCCATGGGCAAGAAGATTGCCGAGGAAATGGCCAAACAGCGGGAGCGTTTTGTCCGGGGCGCGCTGGAAAAAGGCTTTCCGGAAAAGAAGGTCGTGAAGATTTTCGACCTGATGGAGCAGTTTGCGAAGTACGGTTTCCCCAAGGCGCATTCCGCCGCCTATGCGTTGCTGGCCTACCAGACCGCCTGGCTCAAAACGCATTATCCCGTGGAGTTCATGGCCGCCCTGCTGACGTCGCAAACCGGCAACACGGACAACGTGGTCAAGTACATCAACGAATGCCGGGAAATGGAAATCCCTGTGGAACCGCCGGACATCAATGTAAGCAACGCGTTCTTCACGCCGCATGAAAACGCAATCCGCTTTGGTTTGGCGGCCGTCAAGAACGTCGGACGCACGGCGATTGAATCCATTCTGGAAGCACGCAACAAGCTTGGCCGTTTCTCTTCTATTTTTGAGTTTTGCGAGAAAGTGGACTTGCGGCTGCTGAACAAGCGCGTAGCCGAGTCTTTAATCAAAAGCGGCGCTATGGATGCCTTCGGCCATCGCGCGCAGGTTATGGCGGTCCTCGATAAAGCCATGGAGCGCGGGCAGAAATCGCAGCGCGATCTGCAATCCGGCCAGCATGGACTATTTGGCGTGTTCCAGCAGGACGACGCGGCGGCGAATGGGGCCGAACGGCTGCCCACTGTCCCCGAGTGGGACGAGCACCAGCGTCTGGCCAATGAAAAAGAAGTACTGGGATTTTTCATCACCGGCCATCCGATGGAGAAATACAAAGACAAGCTGGAAGACTTCCGCGCACTCTCGGTGCAAGCCATTGGGGCCATGAAGAGCGGCACCGGTCGCGATGAAGTGCTGGCCGCCGGCCTGATCTCGGGCTTGCGTGTGCTGAAATCGAAAAAGGGCGACATGTACGCGCAAGCTGTGCTTGAAGACATGACGGGAACGGTCGAAGCCGTCATTTTTCCCGAAGCCTACAAGCGCCTGCAGGAACTTCTGAAGCAGGAAATTCCCATGCTGGTCCGGTGCAGCGTACGCGTGGAAGATGAAGCCAACCCGAAAATCGCCATCAGCCAGTTAACGCCGCTCGAAGAAGCGCAGCCCAAACTTCCCCGCGCTATCCGCATTCGCGTTCCGCTGGACTCTGCCACGCCGGCCACCGTGGACGCGCTACACACCATCTGTCGCGAGAAAAAAGGCGAAGCTAAAGTGCTGTTCGACATGGACCGCAGCGGCGACTTCATGGTGGTGATGGAGGTCGACGGCTATAATGTTTGTCCAGACCGCGGTTTCATGGCGCGTGTGGAAGAACTTTGCGGGCGCGGCAGCGTGCGAGTGGTGGAGTAGCAGCTGCTAGCTACTAGCTTCTGGCTGCTAGCCGGGCAGGAGCTTTGCCGCTGATACACGCAGAGGAACGCTGATCGGAATGGAGTCATGCTGCGCTGCAAGGCGCAGATAAGGTTTACCCAGCCGAAGGCTGGTAGCTAGAAGCCAGCAAGCTAGGAGCTAGGAGCTTTTTTGGATCCAGCAGTCAAAGCGCAGAGGCAGTTGGAAGCCCTTGCCGGGCAGATCGCGCAGCTTGAGGCCAAGGCCGGTGCGGACGAAGAAGCTCGTCTTCAGCTCAAGCATCTTCAGCATCAAGTGAATTTTCTGCGGGAGCAGATCCGTTTGCATATCAATGCCTGGCAGAAGACCGAGTTGGCCCGGCACTCGCAGCGTCCTTTTACTTTGGATTATGTGGACCGCCTGTTCACCGACTGGAGCGAGGTCCACGGCGACCGCTCGTTTGGCGACGATCCGGCGATCGTCTGCGGCATGGCCCGCTATCATGGCGACGAAGTCATGGTGATTGGCCACCAGAAAGGCCGCGACACCAAGCAGCGCGTGTACCGCAACTTTGGCCAGGCCAATCCTGAGGGTTATCGCAAGGCCCTGCGCTGCATGAAAATGGCGGAAAAATTTGGCCGCCCGGTTTTCACATTTGTGGACACACCGGGAGCGTATCCCGGACTTGGCGCGGAAGAACGCGGACAGGCCGAAGCCATTGCCCGCAATCTGCGCGAGATGGCCCGGCTTCGAGTGCCGATCATCACTACTATCACCGGCGAAGGCGGAAGCGGCGGCGCGCTGGCCATTGCCGTGTCCGACCGCGTGTTCATGCTGGAGAATTCTGTGTATTCGGTCATTTCGCCCGAGGGTTGCGCTTCCATCATGTGGCATGATGCGTCCAAGAAAGAGCTGGCCGCGCAGGCACTACGCATTACCGCTCCTGATCTGAAGGAACTCGCCATCATTGATGAAATCATCCCGGAACCTGACGGCGGCGCCCACACAGACCACGACGCAGCGGCGGCCATCGTGGAAAAAGTCCTGGTCAAACATTACAACGAACTAAAGAACCAGCCGGTACAGCAACTGCTGGACGGCCGCTATACCAAGTTCCGCGAAATGGCCCGCTTCTTTACGGAATAATCATTTGCTGACTCAAGGAACTATCGTTGCCCATGCACCCTGCCGTGTTGACCTGGCCGGCGGCACCATGGATATTTGGCCTTTGTATCTTTTTCATCCCGGCGCAGTGACGGTGAATTTTGCGGTGAACATACAGACGCGCTGCCGAGTGACGCCGCTGCCCGGCAAGCAGATTCGCCTGAAGTCCCTGGATACCAAGCGTGAAGACCATTTCGCCAGCTTTGACAAGCTGTGTTCGACAAACACCTACAAACATCCGCTGGCGGCGTATCTGGTACGCTTTTTCGCGCCGGAAGGTGGCGTAGAGATTGAAACCAACTCCGAGGCGCCAGCGGGCGCGGGGATCTCTGGCTCATCAGCGTTGATGATTGCCGCTACTGCAGCGTTAGCTCGCTTTACCGGAAGAAAGCTTACTCGGGAAGAGATTCGCGTGGTCGCGCAGAACGTGGAAGCACAGCTCATCAAAGTCCCCACAGGCTGCCAGGATTACTACCCAGCACTTTATGGTGGATTGAGCGCTATTCATCTTCAGGTGGACGGTGTTCGGCGAGAAGCCATCCCTATGCGTCTGGAGGAATTGGATACACGTTTTGTTCTGGCTTATACGGGAGCGCCGCGGCAGTCGGGCATTAACAACTGGGAAGTGTTTCAGGCGCACATTCGCGGCGACAAACGAGTCTTCCGTAACTTTGAGCGCATCGGCGAAATTGCCCGCACCATGCGCGTGGCCCTGGCTGCCGCTGAGTGGGACAATGTGGCGCGGCTTCTGCGGGAGGAATGGAAGTTACGTAAGACCAATATCCCCGGGATCACCACGCCACTGATCGAAAAACTGATTGCCGTGGCCCTGCGCAACGGAGCGATGGCTGCGAAAGTATGCGGAGCGGGAGGCGGTGGCTGTGTTGTCTTCCTGACTGATCCGGACAGCCGTTACCGTGTGGCTGCCGCTATTCGCAGCTATGGCGGACAAGTGCTCGATGCAACCGTAGACCGCGATGGATTCACCGTCAGCGGGCGTTCGTTACCAGGTCCGGAAGCCACCTGCTGACTCGCGACGGCATTAAAATGCGCTGGCAGGTTGATAATTTGGCGAAATTGGAGAATAGTTAAGAAAGCGGCAACAGGGTATCCCAATGCTACGACTCGTCCGCCACGCTTTTCCGATCGCAATAGCTGTCACCTTGGCGCTGGGCCAATCGCAGGCGCAGTCGTCAGGCCAAAAACCGGACGACAAGAACGGCAAACCAGGCAGCGTCCCGGTCATCATCAAGCTCGATGACAGTTCCAAGTCCGAGCCTATTCCCGAAGCCATACCGTTGACCGGCCTGGAGAAGCGTCACCAGATCAGCGACGGCACCAAGATGGCGCTGGTCCAGTTGTTCAATGCCGAGATGGTGCGCATACGCAAGATACTTCCGGTGGGCAATAGGAACATCACCATCACTCCGGACGGCGTGATTCGTCCGGGCGATGCGCGCCTGCACCAGATGGCCGAAAACTATGGCGCGGTCAGCAGAATGGGCGACATGGTCAGGATCACGACCATTATTTTCAAAGAGAAGTCCGTGTATCTGGAAATCAATGGGGGCCCCAAGAAAAGAGCAAAGTGGTATGAGCACATCAGCGTTTCGGCAGCTGGTGGCACCACGGAACGCCAGGAAGACCCCAATCAGACGCCGCCCGCTGGTACGTGCATCACTTTGGAATTTGAGCGCCAGGTCCCCGAGATGACGGCCGCCGAACTCAGGCAGTTGCTGAGTCCGGTGTTTGATTTTGCCTTGAAGTCCGCAACCCAGGTTGCTGCTGAGGCCCTGCCGCCACAAATCCAGGAAGCGGTGAAAAAACACGAAGTGCTCGTCGGGATGAACCGCGACATGGTCATTCTGGTAAAGGACCGTCCACTGCAGAAGATCCGTGAAAAAGACGAGAAGGGGCGCGAATATGAAGACTGGCTTTATGGTCAACCGCCCGCAGAGGTCGTCTTTGTGCGCATCGTTGGCGATGAAGTGGTCCAGGTGAAGACGGCCGCACCTGGCGGGGAAATCGTGGTGAAGACGCAAAAAGAAATTGACGTGAAAGACGGAGTCGCGACTCTGGTATCAGCCAGGCTCGGCATGACCATACCGAACACCTCGCAGCAGAGCGCGGAGGAACAGAAGCAGCCCACCCGCAAGCCAACGTTGCGCCGCGAAGGCGAGGCCCCGGCTGTTGAGATTCCGCAAGCCGGGCAGACCAGGCAACGCAAAGAAGAACCGGAGTGGGGCACTGATTCACAGAAGCCACCGCCACCAAGTCCGCCTCCGCCACAAACCGATCCGCCACCCTTGCGCTAGGGCTGACTTATCGACGAGCCGCGGTTTACACTGGAAGAGTGAAGATTGCTCTGGGTCAGATCAACCCCACCGTAGGGGATTTCAGCGGGAACGCAAAAAAGATCACGGACTTTGCGCGCAGGGCCCATGCCTCGGGAGCGCACATGGTCATTTTTCCTGAGCTGGCTGTCTGTGGATACCCGCCTCGCGATCTTCTGGAGAATCCGTCTTTCGTGGGCCGCAGCCAACACGTGACGCAACAGATCGCTGCTGCCGTACCGGAAATTGCCATTGTCACCGGCTTTGTTTCGCCCGCGGCTGTGGAGACTGGAAAATCCGTCAGCAACTCGGCTGCAGTGCTGTACCAGGGCGAGATCCGGTTTGTGCAGTCCAAAATGCTTTTGCCCACGTACGACGTGTTCGACGAGTTGCGCTATTTTGCTCCAGCGTCCAAACAGGAGCTCTTCCCTTTCGGCGAAAAGCAACTGGCAGTCACCATTTGCGAAGACGCCTGGAATGACAAGCATTTCTGGCCGCGGCGTTTGTACAGCGTTGATCCGGTGGAAGAGCTGCTCCATGCCGGCGCCAACATGGTGCTCAATATTGCGGCGTCACCGTTTCATCTCGGAAAGCGCGAACTCCGCCGCAAGATGCTCGCGACCATCGCGCGCGACAACAAGGTTCCCGTGGTGATGGTCAATCAGGTTGGCGGGAATGACAGTCTGGTCTTTGACGGCTCCAGCGTTGTGATTGGACCTGATGGCAGGACCGTCGCTCAGGCCAGTTCGTTCGAAGAAGATCTGGTGTTCTTTGACACTGAGACTTTACACAGCGACGTCCATGTTCAAATTGAAGGCGAAGAGGCGAGCGCGTACGCGGCGCTCGTTCTCGGAACGCGGGATTACGTCCGCAAGTGCGGATTCGAACGCGTCATGATCGGACTCAGTGGGGGCATTGATTCGGCCCTGACGGCCGCGATTGCTGTGGACGCGCTCGGTCCGGCGAACGTGCTGGGCGTGGCCATGCCGAGCCAGTATTCGTCAGACCACAGTATCAAGGACGCGCGTGAGCTGGCCTGCAAACTTGGCATCCGCATGGAAACGGTCCCCATCAGCGCAATTTTTGATGCTTACCGCCAGGCGCTGGCGCCGGTGTTTGCCGGAATGCCGGAAGATGCGACTGAAGAAAACATCCAGTCACGGACGCGCGGCGCCATTTTGATGGCGTTTTCCAATAAGTTCGGCGGCCTGGTGTTAACAACGGGCAACAAGTCCGAACTCGCCGTCGGCTACTGCACTCTGTACGGCGATATGGTTGGTGGTCTGGCGGTGATTTCCGACGTTCCCAAGACCCTGGTGTATCGTTTGAGCCGCTACGTCAACTCGCGCCGCGAAGTAATACCGCAATCTACGCTGGAGAAGCCTCCGTCCGCCGAGCTGCGCCCGGGCCAAAAGGACAGTGACACGCTGCCACCTTACGACGTGCTGGACAACATTCTTGAAGATTTCGTGGAGGAATATCACACCGCCGAGCAAATTGCCGAAGAGCGCGGATACGACCTTAAGCTGGTGCTGGACGTAGTCCACAGGATCGAGCGCAGCGAATACAAACGCCAGCAAGCTGCACCCGGTCTGAAGATCACGCACAAAGCCTTCGGCATGGGCCGGCGTCTCCCTATTGCTCAAAAATCGGAAATCTAAAATATGACTATGAAGCCTGGAAAAACTTTTTGCTGTCTTGCCTTGATACTCGCCACTGTGACCCTGGTCACCGCCCAAACCACCACGCCACCAAAGAAGGCGCCCGCCACACCCGGCGTCGCGCAAACCAAAGCTCCCGCCGGCAGCGCAGCCAACTTGCCCAGCAAAGAAGAAGTTGAAGCTGCCATGAAGCGCTCGTTCGGTTACGATCCTTCGATAACCTGGGAGATCTATGATATTCGGCCCTCGGTAATACCGGGCGTGTCGGAGATAACGGTTTCCTTGAACAAGCAGGCACCCGCTCACATCTACCTGGCGCCTGACCGCCAGAACGCGCTCGTCGGGAACTTGATTCCATTTGGGACGAACCCGTTTGCACCGGCCCGGCTCAAGCTACAGGCAGCGGATGGTCCCGCCCGCGGCGCCCAGGCTCCCGTGATCTACATTGTTGAGTTCAGCGACCTGCAATGCCCGCACTGCAAGGTAGCCCAGCCAATTCTGGAGAAACTCGTCACAGATTTCCCTCAAGTGCGCTACATCTTCCAGCAGTTTCCGCTTCCAGCAACTCTGCACCCGTGGGCCCTGAAGGCTGCCGAGTACTCTGACTGCGCGCGCACGGACAAAGCAGCTTTCTGGAAGTATCTAGACAGCATTTTTGAAAATCAGGGCGGAATCGCACTAGCTACCGCGGACGACAAACTGAAGGAGCTGGCCACCGCCGCTGGTCTGGACGCAAACAACATTGCCGCGTGCGCCGCTACTCCAGCCACGGAAGCGCGCGTCAAGAAATCCATGCAGCTGGGCGAGGCCCTTGAGGTAAACGAGACCCCTACAGTATTCATCAACGGGCGCAGGGTGCCGTCGATCGCCACAATTCCTTACGATCAGCTCAAGGCCCTCGTGCAGTTTGAAATAGATCACGCTGGGAGATAATAAAGATCAGTGGCTCAGCCAGATTGCGTCGCTTCCGGCTTCGCGAAACGGCTTGCCCACCACGTGGGGCGTGACCACGACCAGAATCTCCTGGCGCAGGCGCTCCTTGGTGCTGGTGTTCGTGAGGGGGGATATTTCGCCACCGGGCACAAGCCCCTGGCCGTTTCCGGTCTGCAGGAATGTGATGTAGCCGGTCACCATGGCCGCTTCGCCATCCCGGACCGTAATGTTGCCCTTATACTCGCGGCTGATGATCTCTGGCAGTCCATTGGTTTGCACGGCTCCAAGGCTTTTGATGGTCAGTTCCATGTCCAGCGTGACTTCGCTGCCCGTGTGGTAATGCGGTGTGGCCTTCAGGGTAAGCCCAATGTCTTCATACTGAAAAGATGGAACTGCGGACCCCAACGAGGGCTGGCCGCTGGCGCTCAAGGCCACTCCAATAAACGAACTGTTCACGATCGGGACACGAGTACCCACACGAAACGTGGCCGCTTCTCCGTCCATGGCGCGAAGCTGCACGTTATCCAGGTTCTTGGCAGAAGATGAGTTCCTTGACAGTTTGGCGCTAACACCAGGAAAACTGATTCCGGTAAGTCCCAGCCCTTTTCCAAAGAAGACGAACGGCGCTAGTAGTGGTGATCCCTGTAGGTTTGCCAGATCGCCGGCTGAGATCGTTGAGGGATCAATGGTTCCAGTCGCGTTAATCTGGTCAATCACCGCCTGCGCATCTGCCCCGAGAGCACGTCTGATCTCGGCGGGAATGCTGAAAATTTGGAAATCCGTGGGAAGGTTCATTCCCACTTTGCGCAACTGGTCGGAATCAAGTTCATAGGCCTGAACGTCCAGCAACACCTGCGGGCGGGCCTCCAGCAGATTGCCCAGGACGGCGCCGATCGCGTCCAGTATCTCCTTGGAAGCACGGACCGTAATCGTGTTGTTGGCGGCGTTCACGCCAACGAAACGGACCTCAAATATGTTCCTCAGTACTGTGGCCGCGTCGTTCAGGTCCGTGACTGACCCTGGGCTGATGTAGAAACTACGGAGCCCCAGGCGTTCGTATTGGAGACGCAACTCTGGTGAATCGTTGGCCACAAGGGCCTCATGATTTGAAACCGACGCCCAAAAAGTCTTGGTGACTCTACCGGCTACCGCCATGGCCGTCGAGAAGTCAACGTTGTCCACATCAAACCGTACCTGCCTCGGAGTCATCGACGAATCGAATTGCACCACGATTCCGAATGCCTTTGCGATCTGCTCGTAAAGCGCGCGAGTATCAGTCTGGAGATGAAAGCTGTGCTTGCCGGCGGTCGGCATGACTTCGGTCTGGTCCACCGAGGCCAGCATCTGCACCCGCTTCTCTTGTTGAGGCGCGGGTGGCGACACGTCGCGAACACGCTGTTGCAGGTACGTGTTTGCCGGATCCAATGCCAGCGCCGACTGGAACTGCGCCCTGGCTCCGGCGGCGTCGCCGGATCGCGCCATCAGGTTGCCGCGTTCCAGATACTTTCCGGCCATTTGCTCGCGGAGCATTTCGCGCAAAGTCAGATACTGCGGATTGCCGGGAACCAGTTCGGTGGCCTCCGTGGCGGCTCCGAGCGCCTCCTGAATCTGGTCGGATTTCTGAAGTTCCTGCGCGTGCCGGAATTGCTTTTCCGCCAGCTTCTGATCATGCGTTCGGACGACATCGCCTTTCTCTTGCGCCGCCATGGCGGCAAGGCAGCCGAAAAATACGCAGATGATCATCCACAATTTCATGAAACACAATTCTATCTTGTAAGAGAACGCTTGAGAGCGGGATCCTTGCGGACTGTTTTTGGCCTCAACGCTCGCTGGCTTTTCCAGGCGGCGCAAAGGGAAGCGGCTGCGGAGAGTTAGCGAACGCCCTTCTTCTCCATTCTTTCGAGCGTCACGGGTCTTGCGCTCCGTACTGGCCGGCGGCCGTCACGGAATTGGCGTACGTCCAGCTTCAGCTCGGCGATGGTGCGGCTCAGAGTATTGCGGTGCATCTTCAGCTCGCGCGCAGCTTTGCATTGGTTTCCCTTGTTCTGCTGCAGCACATTGATGATGAAGCGTTTCTTGAATTCCTGCACGGCTTCGGAGTAGAGAATGCCGCTGGTGTGCATCTGCGCCACTAAGGCTTCGAGCTGGTCTTTCACTGGATCCTCGCTTTCAAGTCTGACAGCCAACGGCTATGACTAATGTATCTTATTTTTGCAGTATCGTTCCGGTCGTGCTTTCTTTCAGTTTCACGATTCCTTCGCGAAACTTCTGTCTGACCTGCGCCGGCGCCAGCCAGCTAGCGCCGCGTCCTGCTACTAAAAAATAACTTGCCAGCCGCGAGCTCTCCAGTTGCGGCAACTCAGGAGCGAACGCCGTGACCGCCATCAACCCCGCGGAGATGATGACAATGCCCCGCACCAGACCAAACGCTCCACCCAGAATGCGGTCCGCCCATCGCAGGCCTGCTTCCTTCACTGCCCATCGAGCAATTCTGCCAATCACTCCGGCCAGAAAAACGACGGCAATAAAAATCGTCAAAAAACCAGCCAGGTCCGCAATCGCCGGCGCCTTCACGTACGGCAGAAACCATGGCGCCAGCCGTCCGTATCCCCAGGCCGCCACCAGGAAACCCGCCACGGTCCCGGCCAAAGAAAACATGGCAAACAAAAAACCTTGTGCCACCGCCAGCAAAACTGAGAGCACCAGTATCACCACAATGACCCAGTCCAACGTGT
>PLJN01000061.1:0-632 GCA_003140235.1 Acidobacteriaceae bacterium | reverse complement strand
GGCGCCGGCGGTTGCTTGTTCCACTTGACCTGCTCCAGGTAATCGCGAACAAACTGCTTGTCGTACGATTCCTGCGCCCGGCCCGGCGCGTATTTGTCCGCGGGCCAGAAGCGCGAAGAGTCGGGCGTTAACACTTCGTCAGCCAGGATCAGGCCACGCTCGGTGTGGCCGAACTCAAATTTAGTGTCGGCGATGATGATGCCGCGAACGGCAGCGTAGTCTGCCGCAGCTTTGTAAATGCGTATGCTGAGGTCGCGAAGCTGTTCCGCCAATTCCTTGCCCGTGCGCTGGCACATGTCAGCGAAGGAAATATTTTCATCATGTCCGCTTTGCGCCTTGCTGGCCGGAGTGAAGATCGGTTCGGGCAATTTGTCCGACTCGCGTAAGCCTGGCGGAAGTTGGATTCCGCAGACGCTTCCCGTGCGCTGATAATCTTTCCAGCCTGATCCGGAGATGTAACCGCGCACCACGCATTCAATGTCCACCATCTGCGCTTTGTTCACCAGCATGGAACGTCCGCGAAGCTGTCCGGCGTAACGCGCCAGCGGAGCGGGATAATCGTCCACGTCGGCGGTGACCAGATGGTTGCTGACGATGTCTTTGAGGAAATCAAACCAGAAAAGCGAAAGCTG
>PLJN01000062.1 GCA_003140235.1 Acidobacteriaceae bacterium | reverse complement strand
GAGGCGATCGACTTCGCGCGGCGGAAAGTTTGGGCCATGCAACCCGCCTCGTTTTTCGAACGGGCGATCATCGACGGTGACGGCACGATGGTGGAAACCGACGGTGAGTGCAAACAGGGAATGGACATCTCCTACAAAGGCCAGTGGGGATATCACCCGCTGGTGATCACCTTGGCCAACACGGGCGAAGTCTTGCGGCTGGTCAATCGCTCCGGCAACCGTCCGTCTCACGAAGGCGCCGCCGCCAAGTTCAACGAAGGGATTGGCCTCTGCCGTGCCGCCGGGTTTCGCTCCATCGTCTTGCGAGGCGATACCGACTTCTCGCAGACGACATACTTGGACGGTTGGCACGAGGATGGAGTCACGTTCTATTTCGGATTGGATTCGACGGCCAACCGGGAAATTCTGGCCGACGATCTGCCGGAATCGGCCTTTCAGCCGCTGAATCGGGCCACCAAATACACGGTTCGGACCAAACCGCGGAAACGGCCGGAGCGCGTCAAGCAACAGGTGATCGACGAGCGCGGCTATAAGGACATTCGTCTGGAGGAAGAATGGGTTGGAGAGACCACGTATCGTCCCGTCGCGTGCGAACGCGACTATCGCCTGATCATTGTCCAGAAGAACCTGAAGGTTCGCGAGAAGGGTCAGAAGCAGTTCTGGGACGACTATATTTACCTGTTCTATATCACCAATGATTGGAAGAGCACGCCGGAACAAATCGTGTTCCAGGCCAATGATCGCTGCCAACAGGAAAACGTNNTGATCACGTCGCTGGCCTGGAACCTCAAGGCGTGGCTGGCGCTGAGCCTTCCCGAACCGTGCGGGTTCGGGAAGGACAAACAAGCCGAGCAGAAACGCGGATTGTTGACCATGGAGTTTCGCACGTTCGTCAACTCGCTGATGCGCGTGCCGGCGCAAATCTTGCGGACCGGGCACCGGCTGGTCATCAGGCTCTTGGCCTGGAACGAATGGCAACCCGTGTTCTTGAAATTGGCCGCGCGGTTGTCTCAACCGCTGCGCTGTTGACGCCAGCTCGTCTGGCGTCGTACGGCCGACGCTGGGGCGAGCAAATCAAATCGCCTACGCGAAGCACGATTTTGCCGTAACCTCCCAACCCAGAAAGCAACCACGACAACATGCAGCAAACCACAACTTGGACCAGGCCGCTGCCGTGAATTCCGGCAGCCCGCTCGCGGTCCGCCCGGACGGCCGTCACCGATTTGGCGGCGTTTTGCGAACGGAGTTCGCTTATTTAAGGACTAGTGCGATTCCTGCGTCGAGGTAAGGATCGCCTTTTGACTGAAAGGGCATGACCGCAATGCAGCAATTCCCGGACAGCGCGAAATGTCGCTAAATCGGGGCATTTGCGGGCGAGGCTTCGTAAACAATTTAGCGCACATGCGTTCCCATGTGCGATGGTGCTTGATAAGCTGGGGAAATTAGGGACGCAGACTCAAGGAAGCTCAGTGGGCTGTCTACGCACAAGGATGTGCCATGCCGATAACGATCCCCAAAACGCGCCGAGACCTCTCCGCCGATTCTCTGCTGCGCACGCTCCGCGACGGCTTCGAGCAGATTCCGGATCATCGGCCGCAGCCGGACATCCCGTTGCGAGATGCGCTGCTGTCGGGGTTCGCTCTGTTCTCGCTGAAGGATCCATCGCTGCTGGCATTCGACGCCCGGCGCGAGGATGGCAACCTGCAGCGGCTGTACGGCATCGGCCAAGTGCCCAGCGACACCCGCATGCGCGAGATTCTGGATCCGGTTGACCCGGAACAGATGCGGCCGGTGTTTAATGATATCTTCCGCTTGCTGCAGCGGGGCAAGGCCCTGGAGCCGCTGGTCTTTCACGAGGGCTGCTATCTGCTGGCGTTGGACGGCACCGGCTATTTCTCCTCCCCCACGGTGCATTGCCAGTCCTGCTTGGAGAAAGTCCACCGCGAGACGGGCGCGGTGACCTACGCTCATCAAATGCTGGGTGCGGTGATTGTGCATCCCGACTCCCGCGAAGTCTTGCCTTTGGCGCCGGAACCGATTGTCAAACAGGACGGTACGACCAAGAATGACTGCGAACGCAACGCGGCCAAGCGGCTGTTGCGGAAAATCCGTCAGGAGCATCCCCACCTGAAGTTCATCGTGATCGAGGACGGCCTGGCCAGCAATGCCCCGCACATCCGCGATCTGTTGGCCTTGAACATGCATTTTCTCTTGGGCGTCAAGCCAGGAGACCACGCCTTTTTGTTCGAGCAACTGATCGCGGCTTATGACGCCGACCGTGTCACCGTCCTGTCGTGGAAGACCCCGCACGGCGGGCTGTGCGAAATCAGCTTCGTGCACCAGTTGCCGCTGAACGAATCGAATCCCGACTTGCTGGTGAACTTCCTGCAATACGCCGAATATGACGCGGACGGAGAGCCGCTGAAGCTTTTCACCTGGGTCACCGACTTGATGATCACCCGTGACAATGCGCTGTATCTGACCCGCGGCGGCCGGGCTCGTTGGAAAATCGAGAATGAAACGTTCAACACGCTCAAGAACCAAGGTTACCAATTTGAACACAATTTCGGGCATGGCAAGCAGAATCTGTCTGTCGTGTTTGCGATGCTGATGATGCTGGCGTTCTTAGTCGATCAGACCCAGCAACTGTGCTGTCCCTTGTTCCGCGCCGTCTGGCAGAAATTCGGCAGCAAGCGGGCGCTGTGGGACAACCTGCGTTCTCACTTCCGGCACTTCGCCTTCATGTCCATGCAGCATTTGTATGAAGTCATGCTGTGCGATCTGGCTAAAGAGCTGCCTGCTCCCCAGCCGGACACCTCTTAACCACAATTCCCCCCCACGCGTTCACCGCCAGGCGTCTCCCGGATCGACCCGCTGCGCCCGCACTGCGCGCCGACAACGGAAAACGCATCACTTCACGCTTGCCACAGCCACCCGACTTCTGAACGACTCACTGGCTAACGCCACTCAGCCTGCCTATTCTCTCATTTGTCCTGTAGCAGATCGTCGATTTTTTCAAACATCGCTCCAACGTCGAAACGTTGCCTTCGATCCGGGAATTGCTGGACGCAATGCCGATTTTGCCGCGGGTAATAACAGCTTTCGGGAGTTGTTGCA
>PLJN01000004.1 GCA_003140235.1 Acidobacteriaceae bacterium | reverse complement strand
ATTCTTGGACACTACACTAGCAGAATCAGATTCCCAAACCCCTCTCCAAGAAACAATGGGTGGACTATATCGAGAGGTATCTTCAATTTCCTCAATCCAAGTTTCGACGCGGTCAGAGGGCGTGGGACCCTCCTCAGTTCTTGTACCATAGACGAAAAAGTTTCCAGCCATCCACCCGTTAGGAGTGAGATGGTACTCCCTTTCCGTTCTATCTTCAGCCATTTCCGTTGATCCCTTTCCCCGGCCACTTGATATTCTCGTTCGGACCTTTTGTAATTAGTTTTGAGCAGGGTGTGTGTTTCATACACGTGTTCTTCGCCGCAGTGGGGACACGTGATGCGCCGACGTTGTTTTGTGTAATCGCTCATGAAAACGGCAAATTGGCCGCCCAGGCATTTCTCATTGGGGCATTTAATCAGTAGTTGTTTTTTGAATGGTCCAGAGTGCATGACTCTATTTTACGCCTGCCGCGGGTAAGCGTGCGGCAGGCGGCGAGGTGGGATTGCAACAGCGGGTCCTCCACGAGCACTGATCGCGTCGCTCACTGGATTCGATCCTGCACGGCAAGCCGAAAACTGGGGCCGCGAAATGCGGTTTCCGGGACAATCCCTCGCAGAAACTCCCTGAATCTGCATGGTGGTGCGAACATCCTCGGGATCTTTCGACGCGCCCTCAGTCGCTCCGCTCCCTCGTGCTTGCTCAAGATGACAGTCTGCCATAGGTGTCGTGGTCCCTGTGTTTGATCGACGCTTTAGGTAGAGAGTATTCTCGGCCGTCGAAAGAATGGGTGGAAAACGCGCGGAGCTTCCTTTACTGTTACTGTTCAGCCGGAGTCCCTTGGAAAAAGAGGTACAATCCCTCATGTTATGAGGATTTCAGGGTTTGGCAGAAAGCACGATGGCGAGGAAAGAGCGAATGACAAGGGCGATGCGCTATGTGTCACACGCGCGGATTTTGCACGGGGCATCGGGAAAATGCTTAATGAGCGCAAGCCCCCATTCAATCGGCAGGAATGGCATGACCCGACTGTCCTCATTCCTGAGGAATGGGATGCGTTTTTCGAGATGGCTGCTTGGTGTAATTCATTTGTTGTTCTGGTAAATCAGATAAAGATCAGATTGGGAGATCGAGAGGGAGTTTTAATCGCGGGGGCTTTGATTGACTACTTCAATAGTATCCTGTCTGATAAATCCCGAATGTCGGACTTTGCTGCAATGCTGCTCGCACAGCCCATAAGCAACGACCATACTGTTTTCTCTTTCCCTGAGACCGAAGGGCTTGTGCCGCATGTACATGCTTTCGGAAGAGCTAAGGGGCTCGTCGACCGCATTTCTCTTCCTGAGGACCAAAGGCTAACCGCGTTGAGTAAGCTCGGCAGGTGTCTTGTTTTTAACACTCATTACGCCACGTTGCGGTTTGGTGCGGTAGCCGAAAAACTCAAGATTCTTGAGGCCCCTGACACTGATGATCAAGAGTGACAGTCAATCGTTGCTTCACGACTGAGCCACAGCAGATTGTGTTAAGCATCTCGAGTGACAATGGGCGGTGGTTACGCTCTTCTCAGGCTGGGCTCATAACAAGTATTGCCGCAGAAATCAGTTGAAGCTGGTAATTTTAAACCAGACATCCGGCTTGATTCGAGCTTTGGGCTTGGCTAGATACGTCCATCGTCTGCCATTCCATCTCGCCACAGCATAGGTGATGACCCCCACCAACCCGCTGCTCGTGTCAGCGACTACAAGTGGTACACCCTGAGGCGGCTTATGCTCAGAAAGCTTATTCCAGTCCATAAACTTATTCTAACAAAGTTAGAACATGGAGAAAAGTATGGTGATCGTAATCGATACGAATGTCGTTAGTAACTTGTCATGCAGAGTGGAGTGCCACGAAGTCGTGGAGTTGCTTCGCAGGAGCGGGGCCTTTCTCACGGTGCCGGAGACCATTGTTGAAGAAGTAATTCGGACCAGCGACCCGCTCGTTCGTGCCAAGTTGAGCCGCACTTTGGTGGATCTGCTGGATGACTGTCCTGTACTAGCTCATCTGTGGAATCAACTCACCTGGGGTGGCCAGCGGTTTCTCTGCGGTGAAATCGCTTTTAAACCCTTTACGGCCGTTGGCACTGACAGCTTGAAAACGCACCTGCGGAACGGAGACACTCTGAGGCCATGCGCTTTGGAGCAGTTGCAGGAAAAGAAAAACAAGCAGGTTCACACTTGGGACACGATGCATGCACAGGGGCGTCTTCGTTTTCAGGAGATTCTTGAGAAAGATAAACTCATTCCCGATCCTGCTACCTGGATAGCAACAATGCTCAAAAGCGAGGTTTTGCGTAACATCATGCTAGAGAGCGTTTTTAATCATACAGAGCGGGAACTCCTGCGCCCTCGGTGGCAGGAATATATTGCCTGGAACCCAATCTGTCGTAGCTTTCTTGAATTGTTCCTCCTTGCAATAAGACGGCATGCAATCGAGCATGAAACGGCAGGTTCGCGGAATGGACCGAAATGGGAAGACTATTATATCGGTGCTTTCGTTGGGATCGCAGATCGCTTTGTCACGGATGATACTAGACTTCGGAGTGCGCTGGATCAGCACCGGAAGTATCGCGGGCGTGTGCGATGGGAAACCGTGTCACTTAAGGAATTTCTTGGAGACCTTCACGGTGGCAAACTTCGAAGCGACGGCCGGCAGATGCTCGAAGTCTTGCCCGCGCAGGTTTAACAAGGTTTAGAAGGATGACTCCGCTTGTTTTCTAAAGATTGCACGGCACCCTATCCCAACAACGCATCCTCCGCGAGCACTGATTGCGTCGCTCACTGTATTCGGTCCTGCGCGGCCCAAAACGGGCATTGCGGGCAAGAGCTCCCTTCCGGGTAGTCGATACCTTCCTCATGCGGGCAGCCAAGGACGCCGTCAGTAGCAGCGACGGAGAGCACTTTGTGTGACTTGATGAAAGCCGCCACCTGCTCGCTGATCGTCTGGTCGCGACGGATGTCCACATCACCGGTGCGCGGGTGTGTCCCCAGGGTCGTTTATTGTAACGGCAAGGTGCCGCGCCTACGGCGCTCGGAATTTTTTGGGATGGCTTTCCCACGGTTACGCCGCCGGGCGGCTCCACCGTGATTCCATGAGGAAGTCGGCTCGATGACCCGAGTAAACTTAGGTTGCTGTAAGACCAAAGGCTCGGGAAAAGGAGCCGACTATGTGGATTATAGGTTGTGATTTTCATCCCAGCTTCCAGCAAATTGCTTTTCTCGATAAAGCAACAGGCGAGTATGGCTGCCGGCGCTTGGATCACAAGAGCGGAGAAGAGGAACGGTTTTATCGCAACTTAGCAGGCCAGCAAGTGTGTGTGGGAGTGGAGGCCACGGGAGGCATGCGCTGGTTCGAGCGGTTGTTGGGCGAGCTGGGGTTTGAGATGTGGGTGGGTGATCCGGTCAAGGTCCGTGCCGCGGCGGCCGGGAAAGCCAAGACCGACAAGCGGGATGCGGATTTGTTGCTGCGGCTGCTGTTGGAGAACCGTTTCCCGCGGATCTGGATGCCTACAGCCGAGCAGCGGGATGCACGGCAATTGGTGCTGCATCGTCACCGTTTGGTACAGACGCGGACACGGGCCAAGAACCAACTGCACGCCCTGGCCACCAATGAAGGGTTGCATCCCAAACGTCGCATCTGGAGCCAGGCCGGACAAACCGAGCTGATGAGTTTGGCGTTGTCCCCCTGGGCCAGTGTGCGTCGCCAAGACTGGCGGGAGTTGTTGGAGGAATTGAACCGTCGGATTTATCCGTTGGACCAGGCCCTGCAACAACAAGCGGAGCAGCGGCCGGAGGTGCAATTACTCATGACCCATCCGGGCGTGGGACCGGTAGTGGCCATGACCTTTGTTCTGACGCTGTGCAAGCCAGAACGCTTTGCCACCAGCAAGCAGGTAGCGGCGTACCTGGGCTTGGTGCCTCTGGAAAAATCCAGTGGCAAACGGCGGCAGCGGTTGGGCCACATCACCAAGCAGGGCAACAGTCTGCTACGTGCTCTGCTGGTGGAAGCAGCCCATGTGGCCGTCCGGTATGAACCGCAATGGAAACGGAAATACCTACGGTTGTCCATGAAGAAGAACCGCTCCATCGCTGCCGTAGCGCTGGCTCGATGCTTTAGCGGTTCGTTTGTGGTGGATGTGGAAATTGGGACTCAGTTACGGGCAGATCCAAGAGTCCCGTTCGCATGCAGAGTAGCTCGTTTAGCCCACTGGGGTTTGGTTAATCCTCGACACCGTTGATTGGGCGCTCTGCCTCCCTTCTGTTGGGAAGGGAGTTCGGATAAAGAGAATCATGGTCCTGCTATACGGGGGATCGAATAGATGGCTGGTGGAACTTTTTAAGTTCCATCGAACGATTACTCGAAGGCGAGCTTTTGGTCGGTACAGCAAAAAACCAAAACCCTCTGGGGAAGAGAAAAACAAACTCTTCGCTCATGCGCCTTCGTGTGCTCATCAAATGACTTGACACCGCCGACTTCCTCATAGATGGGCTACCCTATCGTCGCGCCGATGGCGCTTGGTGCTTAGGCAGGTGGCTCAGCCTCTCCGCAGTTTGTCTATTCCAAAGCACTTAGAGGATTTCAGCCGCCCCGATCACGGCGATCCTAATTCTCCTCGCAACGCCGGCGCAGGTTCGGCCCGCACTGCGCTTGCCAGCACCGTCACCCGCCATCCCTAGCCCACGTGTACAAACTTCCCGACCGAAGGCACGCCCTTGTCATTCACAATGAACAGCAAGTAATACCCCGGAGGCGCGAGGTTTCCGTTGGCGGGCGCTTTTACGGTGAGGACACCGGCTGCGGTGGTGAAATTCAAGCCTACCAGCCGCTGTTCCATGTCAAAAGAGTGGGTCACCGCGCCGGCGCGGATCAAGACTACAGACTTTATGTTTGCCGCGTCGGGAGTGTGCACCTGCAACGACGCTCCGTAGCCGATCGTCGCCGGGGCTATGCTGGAGATGGCGGGTCGCGTGGCGAGGGTGCCGTCACTGTTAAAGAGATACGGTGGTGAGTAGATCTCGACGTGCGGTTCAAACACCGTGCGTTGGGGATTGCCGCCTACGGCCAGGACCTTCCCATCCGGCAACAGCAGCGTGTTGGAGTGATAGACCCGCGCATACGCCATGGAAATGGCCGAAGTGAAGCTGTTGGCGCCGGGGTGGTAAAGCTGCGCCTCAAGGCTTCCGGTGGCGGGGTCTTCATCGGTGGACGATCCGCCCGAGACCAGCACTTTGCCGTCGGGCAAGATGGTGGCATTCATTTGTATTCTGGGGCGGACCATGGCCGGCCCAGTTACCCACTGCGGATTGGCCACAGACAGATCAATGGTCTCGGTAGTTGCCGTCACATTGTTGCCGCCGGGGCCGCCGCCCATGATGATCACGTGGGGCTTGAAAGCGTTTGCCGGGGTCAGCGGCAGCAGCACGGAAGTTCCGTAGTCGCGACTCTGGCCGAATACCGTTGTCGCC
>PLJN01000182.1 GCA_003140235.1 Acidobacteriaceae bacterium | reverse complement strand
GTCACCCCGCCGGTGCCCGGGCCAGACTTATTTAAGGTCCGATGGACGGTCAGACTCTCGGACTGATGCACCGTGATCCCGGCCCTTTGCGGCGCCCACCAGCAACTCATGCCGGACGGAGGATTGGGCCTGCAGGACACCTGCCAGGCTTTGGAAGTCTGGTAGAAAAAATCCTGCAAGGTCAACGCCCCGCGCTGGGAGTAACCCGCCACCACCGGAGCATGCAACATTTGATTGCCGTTCTGCGTGTTCACCGTATCCAGGCTGCCGCCGTCATACGATCCCCAGTTCTTGAAACCGTTCTCCAGGTTCGGCGGCTGTTGCGCTAAAGCAGAAAAGGTTCCCGCCAGAATGAACGCCAGAATTACCAACCATCCCTTGACCAATTTCATGCTTGCCTCCGTGCATCTTTTCCGCAATGCCGGGCAGTCTACGCCAGAGTTTTATATATTGCAAGAGAAATATCTACAGCAGCATAGACTTTAAAATATGTCTACGCTGATGTATACAACTAGGATATTCGAATGGCGTGCCAGGCTGGCCACTTGATGCGCCGGAAGAGCTCCGGTGAAAGGTCCTCTTAACCCCTGCTCCGTTTGCTCCGGACGCAAGGCCGGCACGACCGAAGTCTACGTGCTCCGGGAAGGTCCGGATACATACGTCTTCAATGTGGACAAAGCAAAACAGATTGTGGCCGACGGAAGGACGACTACCGCTCTCTCTGAACAAACGATCACGAAGATCGTGGCTGTGAATCACTATGCCTCGGAGCATTTGCAACACGTGGATCCGCTCCAGCCGGGAACCGTTGCTCATCGCTTCGGAGGGCTGGTGCTCCTCGACGGCATACACCGGGCGGTCCGTTGCCTGAGCGAGAAGCGCGCGTTTTATGTTCGCGCTCTCTCTTACCAGGAATCGCTGGCCTGTGTTGTGCGGCAGAAAATTGCTTCGAGCAACCCGCAGGTGATCGTGCAAAGGCTCCGCAGAGTGCTGGAGAGCGATCCCCTTGCGCATGCCATTGAGGCGGAGATCGAGTGCGGGCCCGAGGTGCTGAAACAAGTCCGCGCGCTGCTTACGCCGCAAGAAAGAAAGCGTCTGACCTTGCGCTCTTTTCCGGAGTCAGGCGGCAAACATTTTCCCTGAAGGATTTGTTCTGTCATGTCCACCAAGCGGTCCAAACTACCAGACGGCGCCAGACCTATGGAGAGCAGCGCCGGTCTGCCCAGGGAAGGGCTGGAGAGAATCTTTCCAGGTTTTTTTGTGGATGGGGACGGCCATCTGTACTTCTGGATACGGGAGTTCCTGCTGCATCACAATTTGCCAAGTGACCCGCGGTTGCAGGCCGTCATTTGGGACGAGATTGATACAGCTTTTCAAGGCACTCTGGTCCAGGAGATTCCTGATTAAAATTGTTTTGAACTACAGGACCTCGACCAGCTTCTCCCGGCAGTCACCGCCGCAGAGCGAAGCCAGATTCTCGGCAGCGTTCTTGATGTTCAGGTAAGAATGCAGCAGATCGAAGGAATCAATTCTGCGCAACCGCGCAATTTGAGGGATCGGCAGAAAAGGCATCAGTGTCATCCGGATGTACCAGATATGGAGTTGATACTGGATCCACAGCGCGCCTATCCGGTACTCGGTACAAGCGCGGACCAGCACACGGGCTGCCGCCCTCACTTCCTTGTCCCGGGTCTTCCGGCTCTTTTCACACTCAGCATCGCCCCACTGCTGAAGAAACTTTGCATTGTGCGCTCTTTGCGCAATGAACTCCTGGGCCAGCCGAATGCGCTTCAACTGCTCCTTGCGGAATTGCTTGTGTCCCAGGTTCAGCAACAGATTGCCCTCCAGAACATGGTCCAGCAATTCGTCGAGTCTCTCCGGGTTGTCCCGGTGAAGATAGGGACACATGTCACTAAAGGTCCTTATTTCGGTTCGACCTAAGCGCCGGACCAAAGCAAGTAGAGGAAGTAAAAATAGAAGAGCGAGAATGAAACCAGCGATCATTTATCTCTTATCTCTGCCCAAAAACTTTCTGAAGATTTTGGTGTATTGTCGAATTTCTTCCAATAATTGCTGCGGAGTGATCGCCAGCTCCCATTTCAGCTCCGGCTCCGGCGGCTGGATGAAAGTGTAGAGCCACAATAGCACCGCCACTAGGTATGCCACAGAAGTTGCATATTTCGCCAAAGTATTAAATCTTGTTCCGAAAACCGAACGCAGCTCATAAGCAAGACCGGTCAGGGCCATTACGGCAAAGCCATCGACAATCCGTGATGGGTAATTTCTGCGCCGAACCTGAAAAAACCAGACTGCCCCGAAAAACAGAATAAACACCGCAGATTGAATGACATTGACGCCGACTCCTATCGACAGAATGACGCCAATAAGGGGTGGCGCCTGGACCGGGGGATGCTGGACCGCATGCAAAACAGCAATCGAAGTAATGATGACGACAACCGCGGGGAAAAGTATCCAGAACCAGCGGTAAGCATAGAAGAATGACCGAAATACCCGGTAGAAAACCTCGTGAAGCGCCAAAATGGCCAGAATGGCGTAAAGTGCCTCGGTGCTCCAAGAGACCTTAAAAAATAGTTCATAGTCGCCGCTGACGGAAAGGCGGAAAAGCGCGATAAGGACAGAAGACGCTATATATGCGAAGAACATCGGGTATTCCCGATAGGTTTTCCGCCAAAGCAGCACACCAGCCAGTGCAACAGCCAGAGTTACGCCAGCCAAATTGAGGATCACATCGAGGTTACGCATAAAGGTTGTGAGTGGCCAGCATAAGCCAGCCACTCACCGGTAACAACTACTTAAGTCCCCCTGGGCAAGGCTTCGGGTAGCAGAGCGGCATTGGTGTGCCATCGGCTAACACCGGCACAGCACCGCAGCCTACGAGCAAGAGCGCGGCCAAAATGATACGAACGATGGTTCTTTGCATCTTAAAGTCCTCCTTCTGAAGTGAGTTTGGTTGGTCTTGCGAGACGGCCGGTCCTGAGAAGGAAACCGCTCGCAAGAGGGAGCATAGGACGGTTTCCCCAGCCTGAAATTGGTGTTTCAGAAATTGGGGCAGCAAACAGAATCACGCAGTGCTGGCATGGGGGCCGTTTGTTTTGGCAGGGCCGCTGTTCTCTTTTAGATTCTTGTATTTAGAGCCGGCCAGGGCGCCGGAAATTTAAGTTGCAGCGTCCCCTCCATGGTGCTATTTTTGTGTTGGCCGGGTCTACGCTGATGTGTCCACCATAGACATTCGAGGTGGGCGGAATCGCGTGGTAAAATCCGGTACAAATTCACATGACTGAATGGACGCGGCAAAGGCGAATCGGAAAAATCCGTGACTCGGCCAGTGTGGTGGTGACCAAATACACCATCCCCGCTGAGACAGCCCGGGAGATCCGAAAGGCCGGACCGATCTATGGGTCGCAGGGCCGGGCGCTCCAGGTGGCAACCGAAGTACTGATACGCATGAACCGGCCCCCTGAAGTGGAGCCGTTCGGACACGTGACGGCGCCGGGATTCGTGCGGGTGAGCATGCGTCTGCACCAACGCACATTTGACTTGATCCGCAAACTGGCGGAACTGGAATACAATGACGACCCCGGCCAGGTGATCTGTGCATGCGTCAAAGTTCTGAAAATGAAGAGGCTCAGGCTGTAGACGCGATCTCGCACTCTGCAAGCTCCGAAACCCGCGGCTGGAGGCCTTCGCCTGCGAAGGCCTAAATCAAATTTGAAATTAACACTTATTTACAGAATCCATCTGTAAAATCTCAAGGGACGGCGTCAGTTGCCGCTGGTGGCACGTATACTGTGAAGCCGTCGTTGTCTTTTTGTACGACATTGTGCAACAAACTTTTGGGAGCTGCCCTCTCAAGGAGATGGATGTTTAACCGTAGAGTTTTTTTGCCGGCCTGCTGGATAGGCCTGTCCGCTGGTCTCACATTTTCGCTGCTGGGTTGCACAAAAACTCCAGCCGCCGCCCCACAGGGGAAGGGAGGCCAACTCAAGGGCCAGGCGGTGCCCGTCGCCGTGATCAAAGCGGAAAGCCGCGATCTGCCCGTGTATCTCAACGGCCTCGGCGCCGTGGAGGCCTTCAACACCGTGGTGATCAAGAGCCGCCTTGACGGACAACTGGTGCAGGTCCCCATTAAAGAAGGGCAGCAGGTCAGTAAAGGACAACTGCTGGCTGTGATTGATCCGCGCCCGTATGAAGTGGCCCTCGCCCAGGCGGTAGCGAATCTGAATAAAGACTTGGCGAACCTGAAGGACGCCAACACCAACCTGGTAAGGTTTCAGGCGCTCTATAAAGAAGGCGTGATTGCCAAACAGCAATTGGACACGCAGGATTCGCTGGTGGGCCAGCTCACCGGCACCATTGGCGTGGACCAGGCGCAGATTGACAACGCAAAGCTTAACCTTGTGTACACGCGGGTTACCGCGCCGGTGAGCGGAAGAGTCGGGCTGCGCCAGATCGACGTCGGGAACATGGTGCACGCCAGCGATCCGAATGGAATGCTGGTGGTGACCCAGTTGCAGCCTATTGCCGCCACCTTCACTCTGGCGGAAGACAATCTGCAAACGGTTTCGCAACACATGCACACAGCCACGCTGCAGGTGGATGCTTACAGCCGTGACGATCAAACCAAACTTGCGTCCGGGACACTGCTCACGATTGACAATCAGATTGACGCCACAACGGGAACGGGAAAACTGAAAGCCGTGTTTCCCAATCTTGACCAGTCTCTGTGGCCCAATCAGTTTGTGAACATTCATTTGCTGCTCGAAGTCCACCAGAACGTCACAGTCCTGCCTGCGGCCGCGATTCAGCGCGGTCCCCAGGGCTCCTACGTTTTTGTCGTCAAGCCGGACAAGACAGTCGACATGCGCGTGGTGACGACTGGACTCAGCGTGGGCAGCGTCACTGCCATAGACAGCGGACTCAGCCCCGGAGAAACGGTAGTCACGGACGGACAGGACAAACTGCAAGCCGGAGCTAAGGTCGACATTCGTTCTGGTCCCGGCGCAAACAGCGGTGGCGGTGGGAACCCAGCCGGCGGGAAAAAAGGCGGCGCTGACGCAACCCAGAAATCTCCGCAAGGCACAGACCACAAAAAACCATGAGCATGAGTCCATCCCGCATCTTTATTGTTCGTCCGGTGGCGACTTCCCTGCTCATGGTCGGATTGCTGCTGGTGGGCATTGTCGCCTATAAGCAGTTGCCGGTCTCGGCGCTGCCGCAGGTGGACTACCCCACGATTCAGGTGACCACGTTTTATCCGGGCGCCGGACCGGAGGTCATGGCCTCGTCCGTCACCGCTCCCATGGAACGGCAATTCGGGCAAGTGCCTGGGCTGAACCAGATGACGTCCACCAGTTCGTTTGGCTGCTCGGTCATCACTTTGCAGTTCAACCTGGACCTGAACATTGACATTGCGGAGCAGCAAGTCCAGGCAGCAATCAATGCGTCGTCGACTTTTCTTCCGCGCGATCTGCCCAATCCTCCGATTTACAGCAAGGTCAATCCGGCTGATGCTCCGATCCTCACGCTGGCCCTGACTTCTGACACTTTGCCCATGACCCAGGTGGAAGACCTGGCGGACACAGTACTGGCGCAAAAAATTTCCCAGTTGACCGGCGTAGGTCTGGTCTCGATCAGCGGCGGCCAGAAACCTGCGGTGCGCATCCAGGCGAACCCCACAGCGCTGGCTTCGTACGGATTGAGCCTCGAAGATCTGCGCACCGTGCTGGGTTCGGCGAACGTGGACCAGGCCAAAGGAATTCTGGAAGGGCCACGCCAGTCCTTTACCATCGCCAGTAATGACCAGTTGCTCTCCAGCGCCGGCTACAAGACGGTGGTGGTCGCTTACAAGAACGGCGCGCCAGTTTATCTGAGCGATGTAGCTTCAGTGATTGACGGCGCGGAGAACCTGAAGCAAGCGGCGTGGATGAACCTGTCGCCCGCGGTGATCGTCAATATCCAGC
This sequence comes from Acidobacteriaceae bacterium, assembly GCA_003140235.1. Lineage (GTDB taxonomy): Bacteria > Acidobacteriota > Terriglobia > Terriglobales > Acidobacteriaceae > Angelobacter. The sequence continues at coordinate 2,448 of PLJN01000182.1, read as the reverse complement.
GCCAGCCCGGGGCCAACATCATCAGTGTTGTGGACCGCATCAAGGTCGTGCTGCCGCAACTCCAGGGGTCGCTGCACGCGGTCAAGCTGGATATTCTGACCGACCGCACCGAAACCATTCGGGCTTCCGTGGACGACGTTCAATTCGAAATGATGTTGACGGTTTTCCTGGTGGTAATGGTCATCTTCCTGTTCCTGCGCAATCTCGCAGCAACCATTATTCCCAGTGTTGCCGTGCCACTCTCGATTGTAGGCACGTTTGGCGTGATGTACCTGCTCGGCTACAGTCTCGACAATCTTTCCTTGATGGCGCTCACCATCTCCACCGGATTTGTAGTGGATGACGCGATCGTCATGATCGAAAACATTGACCGCTTTCTGGAAGAAGGGCATTCTCCGCTGGAAGCCGCGCTCCTGGGATCCAAGCAAATCGGCTTTACCATTATTTCGCTCACCGTCTCTTTGATCGCTGTCTTGATTCCCCTGCTGTTTATGGGGGACATCGTGGGCCGGCTCTTCCGCGAGTTTGCCGTCACCCTGAGCGTGACCATTCTGGTTTCCGCTATGGTTTCCCTGACGCTCACGCCCATGATGGCTTCCCTGCTGCTGAAAAATCCAAAGAACGTCAAGCACGGTCGCATGTACCTGGCGTCTGAGCGATTTTACGAAAAGATCATCAGTGTTTATGGTTCGTCGCTCAAGTGGGTACTGAAGCACCAGGTAGGCACCATGATCGCCACTGGGGCCGCCTTGGTACTCACGCTCTATCTTTATGTAATCGTTCCCAAAGGCTTGTTTCCGGTACAAGACACGGGAGGAATTCTGGGAATCTCCGAGGCCCCGGAAAATGTGTCGTTTGACTTCATGGCGCAACGCCAGCAAAAGCTGGCGGAAGTGGTGCTGAAAGACCCCGATGTCGCCAGCCTGTCATCGTTCATCGGCATTGACGGCACCAACACCACCGCAAACAGCGGACGCATCCAGATCAACTTGAAGCCGCACAACGAGCGTAAGTCCACCGCATCCGACGTGATCCTCCGGCTCCAGCCGCAATTGGCGAATGTAGAAGGCATCACTCTCTACATGCAACCGGTACAAGACCTCTCGGTGGAAGACCGCGTGAGCCGTACCCAATTCCAGTATTCGCTCGAAGACGCCAACGCCACGGAACTGAGTGATTGGGCAACGCAATTCGTGACCAAGCTCCGCACCCTGCCCGAGCTACGCGACGTGGCCAGTGACCAGCAGGACAGCGGCCTCAAGGCTGACCTGGTCATTGATCGCGACACGGCGGCGCGCTTTGGCATTCTGCCGCAGGCGATTGACGATACGCTCTATGACGCGTTCGGCCAGCGTCAGGTTTCCACCATCTTTACCCAGCTCAACCAATACCACGTGGTGCTGGAAGTAGATAAGCAGTTCCGCCAGGACCCCGGCGCGCTGAAAGATATCTACGTCAAATCGGTTACCGGGACGCAGGTACCGCTCGCGGCCTTCAGCCATTTCGATTCGTCCAAGACTTCGCTCACCTTGAATCACCAGGGACAATTTCCTGTCGTCACCATCTCCTTTAATCTCGCCCCCGGAGGATCGCTGGGTGGCGCAACCAAGGCGATTGCGCTGGCAGAGCAGGAACTCGCCATGCCCGCGAGCATTCACGGCAGCTTCCAGGGGACGGCAGCCGCGTTTCAGAATTCGCTGGCGTCGGAACCTCTGCTGATTCTGGCCGCGCTCGTCACCGTCTATATCGTGCTGGGCGTTTTGTATGAGAGTTACATTCATCCCCTGACCATTCTCTCCACGCTGCCCTCGGCCGGAGTGGGCGCCATCCTGGCGCTGATTCTGACCGGCAATGATCTCTCCGTGGTGGCGCTGATCGGCATTATTCTGCTCATTGGCATTGTGAAAAAGAATGCCATCATGATGATTGACTTCGCACTGGTGGCGGAGCGCGAACATGGCAAGCCGCCGGAGGAAGCAATCTTCCAGGCTTGTCTGCTGCGCTTCCGTCCCATCATGATGACCACCATGGCGGCCCTGCTGGGCGCCGTGCCTCTCGCTCTGGGGCGCGGGACCGGCTCTGAGCTGCGTCACCCGCTGGGCATCACGATTATCGGCGGTCTGGTGCTGAGCCAGACATTCACGTTGTATACCACTCCGGTGATCTATCTGTGGTTTGACCGGCTCGCCAGCAAATTCAGCCGCTTCAAAATCGGCAATAAGATTGACCCGAACATTGAGCCGGAGCCGGAGCCTGCCGGGGCGGACTAATCATGAATATTTCTGCTCCTTTCATCCGCCGGCCCATTGCCACTTCGCTGCTGGTGCTCGCGCTGCTTCTGGCCGGAGCACTCGCTTATACGCAGTTGCCCGTTGCGCCGCTGCCCCAGGTGGAATACCCCGTCATCTCGGTGTCCGCAGGACTGCCCGGCGCCAGCCCGGAAACCAT
>PLJN01000145.1:34653-34936 GCA_003140235.1 Acidobacteriaceae bacterium | reverse complement strand
GACATCATCGACACGGCCGGCACTCTGGTAAAAACCGCGGAAGCTCTGGTGAACGCCGGCGCGGCCAAGGTTTATGCCTGCGCGTCGCATCCTGTGCTTTCGGGCGAGGCCGTCGCGCGTATTTCGAGCTCCAAGCTGGAAGCAGTGGTGGTAACCAACACCATTCCGCTGCGGGAAAAAGCAAAGAACGAACCCAAGATCAAAGTCTTATCGATTGCCGGCCTTTTGGGCCGCGCGATCCAGTCGATTCATGAAGAAACTTCCGTCAGCACGCTGTTTACTT
>PLJN01000145.1:34500-34648 GCA_003140235.1 Acidobacteriaceae bacterium | reverse complement strand
GCGGCAAGAACGAAGCGCGCCGTCTGCGCGTAAGCGGACGCGTTCCGGGCGTAGTCTATGGCGCAAAGAAACCGTCCCTGGCCGTGAGCGTTGATCCCAAGCAGATCAACAAGATCCTGGCTTCGGAGTCCGGCCACAACACCATTTT
>PLJN01000145.1:33578-34465 GCA_003140235.1 Acidobacteriaceae bacterium | reverse complement strand
CCAGGGCGAAGCTGCCGGCGTGAAGCAAGAGGGCGGAATTCTCGATCAGGTGCTGCGCGAAGTGGAAATTGAGTGCCTGCCGGCCGACATCCCCAGCCACATTGATGCAGATGTGTCGGAATTGACCTTCGGCAAAGTGCTGCGTGTGTCCGACCTGAACCAGTTCGACGGCAAGGTGAAGTACATCACCGACGCGAACCAGGCGGTTGCGCACATCACGTCGGTCAAGGAAGAAGTTGTCGCCACGCCGGATGCAGCGGCGGTTGACGCGGCTGCCGCTCCTGCCGAGCCGGAAGTCATCAAGAAGGGCAAGCAGGATACGGATGAAGAAGGCGCCGATGCAAAACCTGAGGGCAAGAAGGCCGAGGCCAAGAAGGCCGACGCTAAGAAGTAGCCTGCGTGAAACTGATTGTTGGGCTGGGCAATCCCGGGATCGAGTACCAGTTTACGCCGCATAACCTGGGCTTTCTGGCGATCGACCGCATTGCCCAGCAAAACGGTGTGATGGTCGACAACCGGCACTGCAAAGCGTTGACCGCTCGCACCAGGATTGGGAACGAAGAAGTTTTACTGGCCAAGCCCGAGACGTACATGAACTTAAGTGGCATGTCGGTCCGGGAGTTGATGGAGAAACATGAGTTGGCCTCGGTGAAGGACCTGATCGTGCTCTATGACGAACTGGACCTTCCCCTGGGGAGCATACGCATACGCGAGCGAGGCTCCTCGGCCGGGCACAAAGGGATGGAGTCGGTGATGGGCGCGCTGGGAACGCAGGAAGTTTCTCGCATGCGTCTGGGAAGCGCTCCGGATTACCCGGTGAAAGACGGCGGACGGTACGGACTGGCGCCTTTCAAGAAATCGCAGCTCGTCGCGGTGGATGAAGTGCT
>PLJN01000145.1:33319-33461 GCA_003140235.1 Acidobacteriaceae bacterium | reverse complement strand
ACATGGACCAACGTACTTATGAAGTAATGTTTATCGTGCGCCCCGACTTGCTCGAGGAAGACACGGACAAGCTGATCACCACGCTCCAGGGCCACGCGACCACCGCGGGCGCCACCGTCCTGAACACGGAAAAGATGGGCAA
>PLJN01000145.1:0-33244 GCA_003140235.1 Acidobacteriaceae bacterium | reverse complement strand
GATCAAATTCATCACCGTGCGCACCGATGAAGACAAGCAGCGTCTGGACAAGGCCGCGAAACTGCGGGAAGCCAAGAAGCGACGCCCCGTAGAATCAAACGCACCGGCAGCGGCTGCTCCTCCGCCACTAACGCCAACGCCGCCANNCCGCCAACACCGCCTGCACCTGCGGCAACAGCGCCTGAAGCTGAGAGCGTTGCTCCAGCGGCGGCCACGACTTAATTAACAAATTTAGCGCAGCCTGTGTTGGTGCGCTGAGGTTTTTCGAATTACCGAAGGAGATTTATGGCTGACGAAAATCAAGAAGTTTCAACTCCGGCGCCGCGGACTTATCCGCACCCCAGAGAGCACAANNGTTCTGCGTCGAAAAGATCGACGACATCAACTACAAAGACGTGCGCATGCTGCAGGGCTTTGTAGCGGAACGCGGCAAAATTGTCCCTCGCCGTCTCACGGGCGTTTGTACGCCCCACCAGCGGCGCCTGACCGCGGCCATCAAGCGGGCGCGCAACATCGCTCTGCTGCCTTTTGCCGCGCGATAGTTTCATTTAAATGGAGATCTGAAATGGAAGTCATTCTAAAAGAAGACGTAGCAAAGCTGGGCCACCGCGGCGACGTGGTCAAAGTGGCCGAAGGATATGGCCGCAACTATCTGCTGCCCCGCAAGCTGGCCATCGAGGCCACGCAGACCAACAAAGCCGTAGTCGAGCAAATGCGGCAGTCGGCAGTGCGCCGCCTGGCTGTCGAGAAAACCGACGCCGAGGCCCTGGCCAAACAACTGGAAGGCGTCGCCATGACCTTCCACCGTAAAGCCGGCGAGAAAGACCACCTGTTCGGGTCGGTCACATCCTCCGACATCGCGGAAGCGCTCGAACAAAAAGGCTTCACCCTCGACCGCCGCAAAATCCAGCTGGCCGAGCCGCTCAAAGCTCTGGGCGACTTCGACGTCACGATCAAACTGCATCGCGAAGTCACCGCCACGGTGAAAGTAACAATCGCCAAAGAAGCCGAAGCGGAAGCGTCCGCATAGATTTTGTTTTTGCTGACGCGAGGCCTGGGGTATGTGCTCCAGGCCTTGTGCTCGTTTGGATGGAAGAACGGCCCTTTCGGCCTTGAAAGGATTCAGTCCTGCGATCTTTTCAAGATTGCGAGAGGGCCGGTCCCGACCATCTTTCTTCGCGCGTCAGAGCGGCCCTTTAGGGCCGCGAGAGGATCATTTAGAAATATGCGCTTTAGCGCTGGCCGCGGTACGGCGGCGATGTGCGGGCTCATCACAATGGCCAATCATATAATTAAGAGAGTGGTAGCCGAAGCTGTGTATGAATATTGAGAACGAGATCGCAATTCTGAATTCTGCGTATTTTTTCAGGGAATTTACTTTTTCCAGAAAAACGTTCAAGCCAGACTCAAAGTTGGAGCTTGAATTGGCCGATGCAGTTGTGTCGCTGGACGATTTGCGAATCATTTATCAGATAAAGGAGAGGAACGCTCCTGCCGCCACAACTCCCGAAAAAGAGGTCAAGTGGTTCAAATCTGAGGTTCTTGGAAATGCAACGAAGCAAGTTAGGAACACCTTAGAGTACTTACACAAATACCCCGAAATTGAACTGTGCAATGATCGTGGTCACAAATTCAACTTGGCGGCGACGTCTGTTCCGCACACTCACAAGCTCGTTGTATATCTGCCCCATGATTTGTTGCCGGAGAGTTGCAAATTGAAGAAATACCACAAGAGTCAGACCGCTGGGATTATCCATTTGGTTGCGGCTTCGGATTACTGGGGCATTCTGGAGACTTTTGTGACTCCCGTGGAGGTTGCGGAGTATCTTGCATATCGTGAAAAACTCGCAGATATTTGGGGCACTGTTCTTGAAGAGGTGCCCGAACCCGCACTTGTTGGGCACTACCTAAGGAATTTACCTGACCAAAAGCCAAGCATCAAGTTTTTGAAATTTCTCGCCGAGCTTCAGAGTCAGGACAAAAATGATTGGGACATATCGAGGATCATAACTCTTTTCCCCGAGCGGAGAACCACGCCCGAGAGCAACCCTGCAGCCTATTACAGAATCATCAAAGAGCTCGCTAAGCTGTACAGAACGGACATGCGGGCGTTCAAAAAGCGTTTTCGTCTCTCAATGGATAATGCTTTGAAGAATGAATCTGTCCTCCCATATAGGTTTGTGGCGTCAACCGGCTGTGGCTTTATTTTCATTCCGCTTATCAAAGAAAAGATTCCAGACAGAGATGCTGCCCTTCAGAGCTTTACATACTTGCATAAATTTGACATGCATCTGGACAGATGCATTGGCCTTACATTTGTCGCGGAAAACGAAACTGGCTGGTGCGACGTTCAGTGGTGCCGGCTGGATGCTCCGTGGCACGAAGATGAAACCACGCTTGCGTTCATCAAAGAAAACCAGCCCCTTCGGGAAATGAAAACAGCCGTGGTTGAAAGGTACGGTCTCGACAAAGTGCCTGATTGAATTCAGATGGTATGGAACTTAAGGTTATTTCCTGCGTATAATTTTGTAACGCCCTGAGGAGGTGGCGTATCCATTGATACACCATTTGATTCAGGCGCGCTCCGTAAGTTGATTGAACAGCGCTAAAGCGCAGCGGCGACTGCTGAAATGTTCAGTTCTCGCACGGCTCGCGAGCGTGCGGTGCCGAGGCATCATAGTGGGTAGCTGGCGTACTGGCTTATTCTGGCTTCCGCCCTAACGGCGGGGTCGCGACACGGGCCTCAAGTCCGTCCGCAGTACCTGGCGAAGCATGATGCTTGAATGTTGGGTTTTCTCATGGGAAGCAATAAGCATCCTGTTCAAGAAGCTCTGATTGGCTGCGGGGCAAAGTCGTAAAGGGCCGTCTTCGGACGGCCCTTTTGGTTGCCCTCAGTCGCGTTCTGGTCGTTGGCGGCGCGGCTCCTCCCACCAGCAGCTAACAGATATCGCCAATTCGACGCACTTTATTTCTGGATCGTCTCGATACCGATCGAGGTATCTCTTTATTATTGGGCGGAATCAAAAGCTACAGAAAATTATCATTTTGTTTCCTTGACCGCAACCATCAAATCGTTGTACCAAGTGGCAGCAAGAAAGAAGTTGGCAACCAGCAATTTGCCCAAAACGAGCCGCCCAGGCGGACCGCCGGAAAGATCTTTGAAAATCAAACACTTAGCAGACGGAAGTGGTTGGGTCGTGTTCTTCCGATAACGGCGATCACGCGCGATGATGGCGATGACGGTCATTCCCATGTATGTTCCCCTGTTCCTTCCCTGTTAACTCCCTGTTCATGCCCTGTTACGAATGAGGCTCCGTCAAGAAGAAAATGTCTCAAAATGCCCATGGAATCGAGGTTTTGAACGCCTGCGGGGACCAAGGCGCTGGCATTTCCCCTGTATTTTTCCCTGTTAACGAGAATTTAGAGCCTGCATTTTTCCCTGTTATGGAACGAATCAGCGTTATCAGCGTCGTCAGCGGTAAGGTTTTCCCAGTCCTTCCACAAGTGTTCGAAAATGGGATACTCTCAGCTTACGTATCGCCTTCTGTTCCGTCCAAATGATTGACGCAGAGAGGATTAGGGACAAAACAGATGCCGGCCGAAACAGCATTTTTCAAGGCAACGGTTGGCGCTAGCGGCGCAAGACGGTACTCCCATTCGAACGGAGCCATGGTGAGTCAGGCCCCAGGCCGAGTAAATGACAGCGAACTGATTCGCGCCGCGCAGCGTGGTGACCGTGCTGCGTTTGAATCCCTGGTGCGCCAGTACGATCATGCGGTGCTGCGGTTGGCCATGCATCTGACCGGGTCAGAAGCGGACGCGCAGGACGTTTATCAGGAAGCGTTTCTCAAGGCCTACCGGCACATTGGGAACTTCCGGTTTGAGTGCTCGTTTTATACGTGGATTTACCGGATCGTCACGAACCTTTGTCTGGATCATCTGCGCAAGCGGCAGACGCGCAAGGAAGATTCGGCGGTGATGACCGACTCCAGCGGCGGAGAAGTTGATTTGCTGGACCGCGTTTCCGATGATCGTTCGGGCGCGAACCCGGAGCGCGATTTGATGCGCCGGGAATTGGGATCGAAGATTGCTCATGCGTTGCAGAAGCTTACGCCCCGGGAACGCATGGTGTTTGAGTTAAAGCATTATCAGGGGCTGCGGTTGCGGACCATCGGCGAAATGCTGAACACCACCGAGGAGACCGCGAAGAACACTTTGTTTCGTGCCACACAAAAATTACGGAGCGTTTTGGCGCCCATGCGGTAAGGGAATTGCCATCTGGAGATTGGGTTATGAACTGCGATTGGACTAAAGAAAATATCGTCTTCTACGTATATGAAGAACTGGCCGACGATGCCCGGTTCGAGGTGGAACGCCACGTCCAGCACTGCGTGCCGTGCAAGCACGAGCTGGAGTCGGCGGTCGAACTCAAGAAGAGCATGGACCTGTTACCCGTACAAGAGATCTCGCCGAGCTTTCTGACGGCCAGCCGAATGAAATTCCAGGAAGCGCTGGAGCACGCCGAACAATCCCGCGGACTGCGGAATTTCATTTTCGATTTTGGCGGATGGATGCAGCAGATCAAGCTCGCTCCCGCGATGACCGTGGCGCTGTTGATGCTTGGATTTGCCGGTGGCGCGTTGACGACATACAAACTGCGCTCTCCGGGGCCGATTCAGCCGCCGGGTCCGCAAAGTGAAGCAAGCATTGCTGGTGTTGAATCAGTCGCCTCGAATCCCACTTCGGGCCTGGTTTCAATCAAATACGACACGCTGCGTCCACAGATATTGGAAGGGTCCGCCAATGATCCCAGAATTCAGCAACTCCTGTTGCTGGGGGCACAGGATACGCGAAACCCCGGAGTGCAGCACGATTCGATTGACTTGCTTTCCAAAAAGCCCGAGAACGATGAAGTGCGCGAAGCGTTTGTCTACGCCGTTCGCTACGACAAAAACCCGGGCGTGCGGCTGCAGGCGCTGGAAGGCTTGAAGAGTTACGTGAAAGATGACGTTCATGTGCGCGACGTCGTACTGGAAGCGCTGATGCACGATACGAACGCGGGAGTACGGCAGGAAGCCATCAGGTTGCTCGATCCGGTCAAGGCCGATATGAGCGTGCGCGAGGCCTTGCGAGTGCTGGCTGATCATGATGAGAACAAATTCATTAAAGCTGAGTCCAGACGGGTTCTGGCCAGCATGCCCAATCTGGAATAGAGGCTGAAACCAGGCCCAGGGAAAAGTTCGCAAATGAGAAAAACAACACAATACGCGACATTTATTTTAGCGGCCAGTCTGGCTGCAATGGCGCAAAGTTCCGCTCCGCGAGTGGTTCGCGTGGGCAGCGAATGGGTGGAAGAAACCACCGGTACACTGGCCGCGGGCAAAGTGGTCCGGGTGAAGACCACTGCCGGCTCCATCAAGGTGCAGGGTGGCGATCAGAGCAACGTCACTTACACCATTCGCAAACGCGTGCGGGCGCGATCTGAAGAAGAAGCACACCGTGAGTTTGCTCTCCTGAAGATCAACGCTACAGCTTCCGGCGATATCGTTCTGTTGCGCGCTGATGGTGGAAAGTCTCGGGGGTCCGCGGATTTTGATGTGCATGCGCCCAGAGGGACCATGGTATTGCGTCTGGATACCGACGGCGGCGCGGTCATGGCGGCGAACATCACCGGACAAGTAGAAGCGAATACCGCGGGCGGCGCCATACGAGTGGACCAGATCGGCGGCGTGGTGGTGATCAAGAGCGGCGGCGGTGACATTGAAGTCGGCAAGACCAATAGCGACGTACAAGTAGAGACCGGCGGCGGCAATATCCACGTGGTGGCGGCCGGCGGAAACGTTCGGGCCTCTTCAGGCGGCGGAGACTTAAGCATCGGCTCCGGCAAAATCATGGTCCTGGACACCGGCGGGGGTTCCATCAGGGTTGCCAAGTGCACGGGCCAGATCAAAGCCTCCACCGGTGGCGGCAACCTCGACTTAATTGACATTGGCGGCGCAGCGCAGATTGAATCGGGCGGCGGCGCCATCCACATTGGCCCGATCCATGGCGGCGTGCGCGCAGAGACCGGCGCAGGGGCCATCGTCGCGGACCTGACCGGAGTGAGGGACGCATTCAGCAATTCGCATCTCGAGACATCCGTCGGAGACATCGTTGTTTACCTCCCGGATGATTTGCGGGTCACAGTCAGCGCTTCCGTGGAAGCCGCCCGCGGCAAGTCGATTACCAGCGAATTTTCCGGGCTGGTGATTACTCGCTCGGGCAACACATACGGCCCGCTCGAAGTCTTCGCCCGCGGCAGCCTGAACGGTGGCGGCCCGTTGCTGCATGTTCATACGGTCTCCGGCAACATCGAATTCAAGCACAAGAAGAAGTAAGCACACTTACATGAGGGAGCAAACGAACAACATGAGAAACAAACTTAGATTCGCGCTACTGCTGGGAGGACTGCTATTCCCCGCCGCATCCATTTTTGGATTCACAGATCCGGCCCAAACGAGCCAGACGCACGTCTATACCACGTCCGGTGGCCACTCTTACCTGGGTGTTGACATCCAGGACGTTACCTCAGAACGCGTAGGCGCGCTCAAGCTGAAGGAAGAGCGCGGCGTGGAAGTCACCATGGTGGACCAGGACGCGCCTGCCGGCAAAGCCGGGCTGAAAGAGCATGACGTGATCCTGGAGTTTAACGGCTCCAGAGTGGAAAGCGGAGAGCAGTTGCGCCGCTTTATTCGGGAAACTCCTGCGGGCCGTACTGTCACACTCGGCATCAGTCGCGACGGTAGTTCCATGAACATCAAGGTCGCACTGGCGGATCGCGGCAAGGTGATGTCCGAGCACATGCCGCAAGTCTGGGTGCAGCCCATGCCTGCCATGCCGAAAATTACCATACCGTCGTTTGATTTCCAGGTGAACTATTCGCCTTTTCTCGGAGTGCAGGTGGAGAGCGTGGGCCGCCAGTTAGGCGAGTATTTTGGCATCAAAGACGGCGAAGGCATTCTGATTAAGTCGGTGGAGAAGAACAGTCCTGCGGAAAAAGCCGGGCTCAAGGCCGGAGACGTGATTGTCCGCGCAGACAACGAGCGAGTTTCCGATCGCTCCGATCTGCGGCGCATTCTCGGCAGCCATCGCAAGGGTGGAAAAGTCGCCATCGGTGTGATGCGTGACCGCAAGGAGCAGACGATTACCGTGGACATTCCGGAGCACCAGTCCAAAGAGTCGTCCGGCCTCTATATCGATTTCGATGACGCGTCCGGAAGTATGGAAGAGCTTCGCGATTGGGTAAAGGAACTTGGGTCGGAAACCAGTCGCATCCGTGAGCGCGTGATTAAGGAAGTGCAGCCGCAAGTGCGGATCGCGCTGCAACAGAGCGAGCAGGTTAAGACTCAAGTGAAGGCGGCAGTTAAAAAGGCGGAAAAGGACGTGAACCGGCTGAAAATCCAGTTAGAAAGAGATCTTCGCTCCAACTGGATCTAGCAATCTTGTGATTGTTGAAGGGCGTGGTCGTCGTGGCCACGCTTTCTTATTCTGTCCACCGGCGGAAGATGAGCGAACCGTTGGTGCCGCCGAAGCCGAAGGAATTGGACAGCGCGATATCCACTGCGGCCTTGCGCGCCACGTTAGGGACGTAGTCCAGGTCGCATTCGGGATCAGGCGTCTCCAGGTTGATGGTCGGAGGCAATATCTGGTCCCGCAAAGCCAGAATCGTGATGCCGGCTTCCAATCCGCCGGCGCCGCCGAGCAGATGGCCGGTCATGGATTTTGTGGAGCTCACGGGAATCTTGCTCTGGTCGCCAAAGACGCGTTTGATGGATTTGGTTTCCAGCACGTCGCCAATGGGCGTGGACGTTCCGTGGGCATTCACGTAGCCAATATCTGCGGGCGTGATCTTGGCGTCCTTGATGGCGTTCATCATCACGCGGGACGCGCCTTCGCCGCCCTCGGATGGCTGCGTGATGTGGTAAGCATCTGCGCCCATGCCATAACCGATGATCTCCGCCAGAATCGGCGCTCCGCGGTCCTTGGCAAACTCCAGTTCTTCCAGAATAAGGATGCCGGCGCCTTCGCCGATCACAAAACCGTCGCGGCCTGAGTCCCACGGCCGGCTGGCTTTCTCCGGTTCATCATTGCGCAGAGACAGAGCGCGCATGGCAGCGAACCCGCCAACACCCATGGGCGTAATCGCGGCTTCCGATCCGCCGGCGATCATCACGTCAGCATCTTCACGCTGAATGATTTTGTAAGCATCACCTATGGCGTGTGCGCTGGTGGTACAGGCCGTGCAGGTGGCTTCGTTGGGACCCTTAGCGCCGTACCGTATGCTCACCTGGCCTGCGGCCAGGTTCACAATGGCGGCGGGAATAAAGAAAGGAGAAATTTTGCGCGGACCGCCTTTCAGCAGGTTCTGGTATTCGCGTTCGATCACGTCAAACCCGCCGACGCCGGAGCCGATGTGTACGCCAACGCGCGTATCGTTCTCGGGCGTGACTTTCAGATCGGACATGGTCATGGCTTCAGCCGCAGCCGCCATCGCCAGATGGATGAAGCGGGCCATCTTCTTTATTTCTTTCTGTTCGATGAAGTTCCGAGGATCAAATCCCTTGACCTCCGCGGCAATCGAGCAGGCAAAGTCGGTGGTATCAAAGTGGGTGATTTTCGCCACGCCACTTCGGCCGGCGACAATGTTCTTCCAGACTTCGGTGCTGGTATTGCCAACTCCGCAAATCAGGCCCAGACCCGTGACAACGACTCTCCTGGACAAACTACTTGCCGCCTTTCGAGTGCTTGTCGATGTAATCGATTGCGTCCTTCACGGTGCGAATCTTCTCGGCGTCTTCGTCCGGAATCTCAATGTCAAAGGCTTCTTCGAAGGCCATGACCAGTTCCACGGTGTCGAGTGAATCTGCGCCCAGGTCGTCCACGAAGGAGGCGTTGGGCGTGACTTCACCTTCATCCACTCCAAGTTGCTCAACAATGATCTGCTTTACCTTGTCTTCCGCTGCCATACGATTGCGTCTCCTTCTTCTGGTTGAATTGCGGTGCGGGTCCCGTTTACTGCTTTACCGATTTGGCGTTCTTCTCCAGGTACTCGATTGCCTGTCCCACGGTCAGGATATTCTGCGCCTGCTCGTCGGGAATCGATACATCAAAAGCTTCTTCAAAAGCCATAATCAACTCTACTGCGTCCAGCGAATCTGCGCCCAGGTCCGCGGCAAATGACGCCGCCGCCGTGACCTCAGCCGGATCGACTCCAAGCTGGTCTACAACGATCTGTTTCACTTTGTCTTCGACCAAGGGCATGTATAAGGCTCTCCAAATGGCGGTTAGAGCGAACGCTTAGTGTAATTGCTATGAAAAAGCTGGTAAAGGGCTGAAAGCGTTAAAGTGGCTTGCGGGCAAGAACCAGCGATTCCGGCCCCGGAGCCAATGATACTAGCTCCAGCGCCTCAAAACCGGCGTTACGGCACATACTGCCCAGCTCGGCAAAGGTATAGGCATCGCCATGCGGCGTGTTGCAAAGCATGGTCATGCTGAACATGGCGGCCGGTGGCGGGGATATCCGGTCGTCATTCGGCACAAATTCAAGGATCACCACCTGGCCTCCCGGCGCCAGCGCAGCATGCACTCTTTCGAGTAAAGCCTCGTTCGTCCCCGGATCAACGTGATGCAAGAAGTTGGTCAGCAGCACCGCATCGTACCCAGAGCCTAGGTCAACCGTAAACGCGTTACCTGGCAGCAGATGATAGCGCCCTGCCACTCCCATGGCTGTGGCATTGTCCTGCGCAACCGCGAGCACATTGGCCCAGTCCAGCGCGTAAATCTCGGCCCCAGGGACCTGTTTGGCGATCGTAATGCCAAATATTCCGTGGCCCGCGGCAATGTCCAGTACCTTGGATGCAGGTTTGGCCGCCAGCGCAGGCTGCAGGTGCTGGGCAATTGCCTGGGCCGCCGGAAACATCATGGGCGCCATGCCTTGCGCAAAGTCCACCCAGATTGGATCGTCCGGCGCTAGCATCGCGCCGGGACCCTCGCCTTTGCGGACAGTCTCCGCCATGCGCTGGGCGTTTTCAAGGTGCGCCGGATGAAGCATAAAGTTCAAGGCCCGGCCCATATACGCAGGCGATTGGCTGTCGAGAAACATTGCCGTATCCGGCGTCAACGAATAGCGCTCGCCAACTTTGGCGAGAAAGCCGCACACCGTCAAGTAATCGCAAAGAATCCGGACACCGCGTTCGGACGCAGCACATCCTTGGGCGGTTTCCGCAGCTGCAGCTCCGCCGCTGCCGATCACGGTAAAAAGATTCAAGTCCACCGCCGCCTTCAGCGCAAACGAGCGCTGGTAGCCCTGTACGGTGTCAAAGAATAAGGTTGGATTAGGCTGGTGCTGCGACGTGTCGGTTGGGGGCATGAGATCCTCTTTCAGCCTTTGTTGTAGTGAACCATTTTACTGTCTTTAATTTTGGGTGACCAATTCTACAAGCCCAATTTTACGTCTTCAATTGTCTTCTATGTTTCCGCAGCCTGCGAGGGCGGTTCGGGTTCTTCAGGGTTTGGTCCGGCTAATTGCTAATGGCTAAGTGCTAATTGCTTCTTTTACAATGTCATCTTGCCTGCCAAGAATACGCTCCTGCTCAAATATGGTGCCATGGTCGCCGCCCTCAAGCTTTTGGGGGCATGGGGCGTGTTGCTCACTACCATGCTCGATGCCTGCGCGTTTGCCATCCCGGTCGATCCGCTGATTGCCGGCATCGTCTACGCCAGCCCGCGCAAGGCCTGGCTCTATTGCCTGATGGCCGCACTGGGATCAGCCATCGGCAGCCTGATTCCTTATGCTTTAGGCCGGGCCGGCGGCGAACTGTTTCTGCTGAAGCGCATCAACGAGGCCAAACTCAAGCGCATACGCGACCGCTTTGAACGCCAGGAGTTTCTCGCTCTGATGGTCCCCGCCATGCTGCCTCCGCCAACTCCTTTCAAGCTCTTCGTTTTCGCCGCCGGCGTGTTTGAAATGAAGATTCCACAGTTCCTTCTGGCCATCTTCACCGGACGTATGGTGCGTTTCGGCATTCTTTCCGTTCTTACGGTTATTTTCGGGCCGCAGATCGTTGCCAAGACCAAGGACATGTTTCACACCCACCCGTCGCTGCTGGTACTGATCGGAATCGCCGTGGTGGCCATCGGTTACCTGGTCTTCCGCCTTCTCCGAGATCCAGCTAAAGAGGTAGCGGAAGAACTTAAGCATCCGGGGCCAATACCGGAAATTCCTACCACAGAGGGCACAGAGGAGCACGGAGGTTAGGTAACTCTGGTCTGCTGTTCAACTCTGTGTTCCTCTGTGCCCTCTGTGGTAGAGCTCCTGCGCTTCCCGATGACGGCGATCTCGGCGATTTTCTTAGGTGTGACAAAAGCGTAGACTGTAACCATGTCTCCGGCCTACGACTTTCACATTATTGAAGATTGTCTGAAGTGCCAGTTCCGCGAGGACCGGCTTTTCTGCACGCTTTCGCTGCCGGCGCTGAAAGCGTTGCAGCAGATTAAGGCGACTGCCGTTTATCCCAAGGGCGCGCTTTTGTGTTTGGAAGGCCAGGCCCCGCGCGGGGCTTTTGTGTTGTGTACGGGACGCGCCAAGTTGTCCACGACATCGGCTGAGGGGAAATCGATCATTCTGCGGGTGGCTGAGCCTGGGGAAGTACTGGGATTAACGGCCATCCTGGCCAACACACCCTACGAAGCTACCGTGGAGACGCTGGAGCCGACGCAGGCGAATTTCATCTCGCAGTCGGATTTTCTGCGCTTTCTTGAGAAGTATCCTGACGTGGGCATGAAGGTCGCGCAGCAGCTTACGCATAACTGCAAGTGTGCTTACGAGGAGATTCGTTCGCTGGGCCTTTCCACTTCCGCGCCGGAGAAGATTGCCAAGCTGCTGCTGAAGTGGGCGGAACATCCGGTGAACGTGCCCAAAAAAAAATCCGGGGAAGTGGCCGTGCGCGTGACTTTAACCCAGGAAGAAATCGCGCAGTTTGTGGGAACGTCGCGTGAGACCGTCTCCCGGACGCTGGGCGACTTCAAGAAGAAAGGCTGGCTCCGCATTAAAGGAGCAACCTGGCACATCGTGGACCGCTCGGCCCTCGAGAAAATGGTCACCACGTAAAACGTGGGCTGCATCATCACACTCGGGAGTGACCGCCGTCACAGCAGGTCTTGAATCGTGGCGTCATAATGTCCTTATTATGAAATCTGATCTTGGGCAGCGCTGCAATGAGCTCTACGATGCGTTGCCACCGGAGATACGCCAAAAGCTCATCGCGCACGAAACGGAAACCACGTTTCCCGCCGGGACGCTGATCATCAAAGCAGGCGTTCAGTCGGGCAATTTGATCATCATTACTTCAGGCCTCGTGGAGATTTCGTTGCCTGTTGCCCAGGGCGCCTTTTCTCTGGTGCTTGCCCGCACAGGTAAAGTCCTGGGACTGCGTTCCGTGGTCGCCGGGGACCTGCCGGATACCGATGTAACCACGCTGGAAGCGTCTACGGTTGCGATGATTCCTGAGAAAGAATTTATTCACATCCTGCATCAGCATCCGCAGATGTATGGCGCCATCGCCAGAGTACTTAGCACTGACCTGAAAATGGCGGATAAGCTGTTGCGCCAGTTGGCCCATGGCACTTCGGTAAAAAGAAAGCTACTGGCCGCTAGCTGCTAGCCGAACGCGCCCGAACTACTTCTTAGCGAAATCTAATCCACGATCATTCTGCCAAACGAGTGAGCACAATTGCACAGCCAGACAATCTCCGTTCTCTTATGATTCCGGCGCGGCCTTGACTCCACTGGAAATGGGTCTGCTCGGGGCCAGCAACAAACTGTGACGCAGGTCACAGTCAAAAAATCCTTCAACTTTTTATTATTCTCACGTGGCCTTATTTAAACCTTGTGGGTGCGAGGCTTGATCATGCAGAAGAAGGCTTGGAAGTGGACGTGGACATTGGTCCCCGTACTGGCGTTGAGTGTGCTGGGCATTGGTGTGTCGGGACAATCAACCCCTGCGGCGAAAGCGCCCGATAAGCAGTCCGATAAAAAGGCCGACAAAAAGAAGGCTGACAAGGACGCGGTGAAGACCACCGATTCCTATCATACGGCGGACGCTTCCCAGTACGTTGGCGCGGACACGTGCAAAACGTGTCACGAGGAGCAAAGCAAGTCCTATGACCAGGGGCCGCACTGGAAGACGGAGTTGGCCAAGCACCACGGGCCGCAATGGCAAGGGTGCGAGGCATGTCACGGTCCAGGCAAGGAACACGCCGAATCGGCTGATCCCGCGAAGATCATCAGGTTTGGCGGCTTATCGCGCGAAGAATCGTCCAAGCGGTGCTTGAGCTGCCATGAATTCGGCGAAGAGCATTCCAACTTCCTGCGCTCCCAACACCTCAAGAACAACGTAGGCTGTGTGGATTGCCATTCCGTCCACTCCCCCAAGGTCAACCGCCAGCTGTTGCGTGCGGCCCAGCCCACGCTCTGCTATAGCTGCCATCTGGAAGTGAAGCCTGATTTTTCCAAGCCCTTCCATCATCGCGTGAATGAAGGCTTGATCAAGTGCGGCGATTGCCACAATCCGCATGGCGGATTCATGACCCACCAGTTGCGCTCGACGGCATCGCAAGACGCGGTCTGCTTTAGCTGCCATACCGACAAGGCAGGTCCGTTTGCGTGGGAGCATGCGCCGGTAAAAACCGAAGGCTGCGTGGCCTGTCACACTCCGCACGGGTCCAACAATCCACGGTTGCTGAAGCGCAGCAACGTGAACTTGTTGTGTCTGGAGTGCCATACGTTGACCGTGGATGCGCCGGCGCCGGCTGCTCCGTCGTTCCATAACCAAGCAACGAAGTATCAGGCCTGCACCATGTGTCATGTGGCGATACACGGCTCCAACTCAGACCATGTTTTCTTTAAGCCGTAGGACCTGAGGGTGATGAGATGAAAAAAACGCAGCAGATGTTCCAGGAGTGGTCACCACGGCTTCTACTGATTGCTATGGCGCTGATGGGCATGGCACTCTCCGCCCAAACGCCGAGTGACGGGACGACCACGGGACAGCAACCGGCGTCCACCGACAAAGACAAGAAAGCGGCACCGGTGCCCAGTGACGCGACGACTACGCCACAGCAACCGGCGGCCGACAAAGACAAGAAACCTGCTGCGGTCCCCGGCGACGCGAAGCCTGCGGCACAGCCGGACTCATCCGACAAAGACAAGAAGCCGCCGGCCAAAACAGACTCGACAAGCCGCCAGCCTGACCTGGGCGTATTCGTGGATTCAGCCCGCAAGTCAGATGTGCTGTCTACCTGGGTCACCTCCGAACACGACGAAGGTCAAATTTCAGGTCCTTACATCATCAAGCAGTCGGCGGAATTTGGCGGACGCATCACTAGCTTCACGGGCAACCCTGGCACCTGGGACACGTTCGTCAATCTGGGTTCTGGGCCCCGGCTGATGGAATACACACTGGATATCCATTCGCCGAAACACGATGGGCTGCTGTTTGACGATTTGCTCCTCACCAACTTCGGATATGGTGGCGATCCCAATAACGTCAGCCGGGTGCGCGCGCAGAAGGGAAAGATTTACAGCTTCAGCGGGAGTTTCCGGCGCGATCAGAACATTTTTGACTACGATCTGCTTGCCAATCCGCTGAATCCGCCAACGTCCAATCCGAACGTCCCGATTTTGAATTCGCCGCATGAATTCCTGATGACCCGCAGGATGAGCGACGCGAACCTCACGCTGTTTCCCGTCGGCGACATCCGGTTCAAACTGGGCTGGTCCCACGTGGTGAACGAAGGCACAACTTTCTCCAGCAATCACCAGGGGACGGAAGGCTTTTTGATTCAGCCCAGCCTCAATACCACCGACAGTTACAATTTTGGCGTTTCGCTCCGCATGATTCCCCGGACCAGCCTCAACTACGACCAGTTCTTCACTTTCTTCAAGGGCGACACCACAGCGAACTTGGCGCCAGCCGGCATCGCCAGCGTTTTTGGGCTTCCGCAACTCACTCTGGCTGGCGGTACTCCGGTCCAGTTAGGATTCCCCTACAATACCGCAGCGGGAATTCCATGTGCTGCGCCGGTCCTGAGCCCAGGGATCGCGAATCCGACGTGCAACGGGTTCCTCAGCTATAGCCGTTCCGGACGCACGCGCAATTCTTATCCGACCGAGCAGTTCAGTTTTCAGAGCGGTTATTTCCGCAACGTGGACTTTTCCGGCAGGATCAACTATTCGGATGCGGAATCCGATGTGCCAGCCATCTCCGAGTTGTTTAACGGCTTGAAAAGCAGCAGCCGTGTACGGGCTTCACAACTGACCGGCGGGTCCGTGGCGCATCGCATTTCTTTGGCGGGTGATTTCGCAGTCACCATCACCGTGACCAAGAAGTTCAGGATCGTCGACACGTTCCGCTACGACGCTTTCCGCATTCCGGGGACCTGGTCTCTGGTCACAGCCAGTCAATTTGGCGCGACCTTGCTCTCGAATCCCAACGTGTTCACTCCTGGGACCTGTCCACCGCCCTTTACGGCGGCAACCTGCCCGCAACATAACGCCAGTTCGTCTGCTGACATCATCACAGACAATAGGAATGACTACCTTGGCCAGAAGCGGAAGGTGAATACTTTCCTGCTGGAGTACGACTTTACCAGGCGGATCAGCGCCCATCTGGGCTACCGGTTCGAGCAGCGCGACATCACCCAGCGGGTGGATGCCGCCCAGGTGCAAACGTTCTTCCCCGGACCCACCGCGGCGTTGGCCAACCGCGGCGCCTGCGCGCCGGCTGCGTCCCATCCTCTGAATCCTGATGGCACGTGTACGGTGGTCGTCCCGATCGCCGACACGGGTGCCGACTTTGCGGAAATTAATGGACACACGGGCCTGATCGGTTTCTCGGCGCGCCCCACAGATAATTTCCGCATTAGCGCCGATGCGGAATTCTTTTCCGCAGACAACACTTTCTTCCGGATCACGCCCCGTCACCTGCAGGATTACCGCATCCGCGTCAATTACAAGCCGGAAAGCTGGGCCGTACTGAGTGCCGCTGTCCGCATTCTGGAGAACCGCAATACGACCGCCGACGTTGGGAATCTGCAGCACAATCGCAGCTTTGCGTTCAGCGGCGTGTTCGCGCCGCCGGAAGCCAAATGGAGTTTTGATCTCTCCTACGACTACAACGATGTTTTTTCGCAAACCAACATTTGTTTTGTGGCCACGCCCAATATAGCGCCTCCGGGCTCGATTACCTGCGGCACGCCGTTTCTTTCCGGACTGTCACTGTACAGTGACGTATCCCACTTTGCGTCCGGCTCGTTTATCTTCAGACCCTGGAAGCGCGTGACCGCCGGCGCGGGTTACGCGGTGACCAGCACCGCTGGCAATGCGACGATTCTGAATCCCATCGCTCCTACCGGACCGCTGGGTTATAACTACCATCTGCCTACGGCTTCGCTGGCCATCGAGCTCTCGAAGAACCTGGTGTACAAGGCCGGCTGGAATTATTACGACTATAATGAGAAGTCAGACCCTGGACCCACGCTACCCCGCGATTTCCGCGGAAATGTATTCACTGTTTCGCTGCGCTACAGCATGTAAACGGCAGCAAAATCACACGGAGAACCTAATGAAGAAACTGATCAGTATGTTGGCAGTTGGAGCGTTACTCACAGCGGCAATTCCGGCGGGCGCACAAGCCGCGGACCTTTACAAGTCGAAATGCCAGGCCTGTCACGGACCCGATGGAAAGGGTGATACGGTCGCCGGCAAGAAGCTGGGCGCAAAGGATTTCCATTCTCCGGATGTCGCCAAGACGTCAGACCAGGAATTGTTTGAGATCACCAAGAAGGGCAAAGAAAAAATGCCCGGCTACGACAAGAAGCTCACGGATGATCAGATCAAAAGTTTGATCAAGTACATTCGCTCCTTGTAGCAAAGGCTGATCTGTTGCGGAGGAAAGCATGCCTGCTGGATTGGTGCTGACACTGCTGATTTGCACGGTCGTGGTCATTGCGATCGTGATAGCGGCGCCCGGAGTCACGGTAAGCCGCGGAGGCAAGGCCCTGGCTTTTCTGGCGTTGTTTGTTTTCCCTGTCACCATAAGTCTTCTGGGCGCCGCCGAACACATGGACCGCTCCAAGCAGACGAAGTTCTGCCTCTCCTGCCATGTGATGGAGCCGTACGGCAAGAGCCTGTACGTGGACGATAAAACGTATGTGCCCGCCGCGCATTTTCAGAACAACCGCATACCGCGGGACCACGCCTGTTATACCATCCATACCAACTACACCATCTACGGGACAGTCCACGACAAGCTCCGCGGCCTGAAGCACGCTTACAAGTACTACATCTCGAAACCGGCCAATCCGATCAAGCTCTACGAGCCGTTTAAAAACCGCGAATGCCTCCATTGCCATGAGGGAGCGCGCAGTTTTGAAGAGGGAACAACCCACAGCGCTTTGATGGACGACATCAAGAAAGACAAGATTGGCTGTACGTCGTCGGGTTGCCACGACGTTGTGCACAACGTCCCGCATTCCGACCAACTCAAGCACTGGAGCCCCCAGCAATGATGCCTCGACAAAATGCTTTCGTCTCCAAGCGCCTGCGGCTGGCAGGAATCCTCGTGATTCTGGGATTGCTGGTGCAGGCCCTGACCTTGCTGTGGAACCATCCGCTTTCGTTCCTGGCATTCCTGGGACTGGGCGGATTGCTGCTGTTCGCTGGCATCGTCGTCTATTTGTTCACGCTGATTTCCGCGCCCAAGGCGTGAGATCCCGCCATCGGAGAAGAAATCTGATCTGGCCGCACATGGCAGCGCTTTTCCGATGACGGCGATCTCGGCGATCCTGCTTTGGGGTTGCGCCCTTGTTGATCTCCCATTACCCTTAACTTCCATGCACTTCGTTACGCGGGTGCGCCGCGCTTTTTGGCAGGCATTTCAACACGGACAATTCTCGGTCGCCAAAGGCGCAGCGTATTCGTCCATTCTCACGCTGTTTCCGGGGTTTCTGATCATCACTTCTGTTCTGGAAGCGGCGCATGCGACGGAAGGTTTTCTCTACCAGATTTCCGCCGCTGTCGGATGGGTGTTGCCGCCTGGGCCGAACTCGCTGGCCCTTTCTTTTCTTCAGACCAAGCAGCACCACACCACGCGCATTCTGGTGTCCGCTTCACTGGTGACACTTATGGCCGCCAGCGGGCTGATGATTTCCTGGATGGAAGGCTTTCGCAAAGCTTACGGACTGCAGGAAATATGGGGCTTTTGGAAGGAGCGGGTCGTGGCGATCTCGCTGGTGATCCTGGCGCTGATACCGTTGACCTTTGCGACCTTCCTGGTGGTGTTCGGCAACCAGATAGCCACTTGGATGGAGCTGCACATGCATCCGTTTGGTCCTTTTCTGGTCATCTTATGGGCGCTGGCGCGGTGGGCCATCGCCCTCCTGACCAGCATTGCTTTCATGGCGCTGATCTACCACAATGGCATCCCCAAAACCCAGTCATGGCGCAGAGTGATGCCTGGGGCCATCATGTCGACTGCGCTGTGGTTCCCGGCGACCATGTTCTTCGGCTGGTATGTGACGAATTACGCGACGTACAGCGTGGTCTACGGCTCGCTGAGCGCGGCCATCGCGCTCCTGGTGTGGCTCTACATTGTGTCCGTGATCGTGCTGCTGGGTGCGGAAGTGAACGCACAGGTTTATCCTAAGGTGAGCGCCGAAGATCCAGAGTAACGATCCAAAATGATGAAGAAGACAAGAAGGCACACCTGATGAGCGGTACCCAGCCCCTGGAACCAACCACTCCCGGAACATCGCGAAGGGCCAAAATTGTTTGCACGCTGGGACCGGCCAGCGGCACCGAAGCCATCCTGCGCGACCTGATGCGGCTGGGCATGGACGTTGCCCGGCTCAACTTTTCTCATGGCACGCATGAAGGGCACGCGCGAATGATGGATCGCGTGCGCAAAGTGGCGGAGAAAGAAGGCCGCACCATCTGCATTCTGCAAGACCTGCAGGGTCCCAAGATCCGAACCGGCAGGCTGAAACAGCGCACTCCCGTTGCGATCAAGAACGGATCGCACGTCGTCATCACGCCGCGAGACATTCCTGGCACGTCCACCCTGATTTCGACTACGTTCAAAACGCTGGCGCAGGAAGTGGAGCCGGGGTCGAGCATTCTGCTCTCTGACGGGCTGATTGAACTCCGCGTCCGCGCCATTCGTGGCGACGATGTTGAGTGTGAAGTGGTCAATGGCGGGCTGCTGGGCGAACACAAAGGAATCAACCTTCCCGGAACCGTTGTGAGCGTGCCCTCGCTGACGGAAAAAGACGAGAAAGACCTGCACTTCGGCCTGAAGCATGGCGTGGATATGGTGGCCGTTTCGTTCATCCGCACCGCGGACGACGTGCGCGCGGTGAAGCGCCTGATCCACGGTCATCGCTCTGACGCATGGATCATTGCCAAGCTGGAAAAGCCGCAGGCCATCGACCATCTGGAAGAAATACTGGAAGTGTCTGACGGCGTGATGGTGGCGCGGGGCGACCTCGGCGTGGAGATGCCGCCGGAAAAAGTTCCCATCATTCAGAAACAGATCATTCGCAGCGCCGCCGATTGGCGCAAGCCGGTGATTACTGCCACGCAGATGCTCGAGTCCATGATCGAAAATCCGCGGCCCACGCGCGCGGAAGCCAGCGACGTGGCCAACGCTGTTTTTGACGGCACCGACGCGGTCATGCTGTCGGCTGAGACGGCATCAGGCAAATATCCGCGCGAAGCCGTGGCCATGATGTCGAAGATCGTGGTGGAAGCCGAGTCGCACATGCAGGAGCCGGCGCCGCGACGCCGCCAGACCCGCCACCTTTCTATTTCTGAGACGATTTGCGAGTCCGTGGCCCACGCCGCGCAAGACCTGGACATGCGGGCCATTGCCGTATTCACCGAAACTGGCACTACGGCCCGGCTTATTTCAAAATACCGGCCCAAGTCGGCGATTTTTGGCTTTGCTTCGCGGCACGCCGTCTGCGCGCGCATGAACCTCATGTGGGGCGTCCATCCGGTGCGGAGCGACGCCACATTTGACGTGGAAGACATGCTGGTGCGCGCGGAGCGGCTCATGACCAACCGCCGCGCGGTGCAACCCGGCGACGTCGTAGCCATTGTCGCCGGCACCCGCAGCACTTCCGGGTCAACGAACTTTATGCGCTTACATGTAGTTGGCGGTAAAAATGTACAAGATCCGTCACAGCCGGTGCACCCGGAGCGGCGGAAGGCGTTACGACACAAATAAGACTACCCAATCATCAATCTAATTGACCCAGCCGCCGCGGTCTTTCTTGCCATCCTTCTTTTCCTCTTGGTCGAGAGGAAGGAAGTTTCCCTGTTCGTCAAAGTACCCTTTTGGGTCGCGCCCTTGGTCGCGCATGTAGACCTGAAACTTTCTTGAGGCGCGGCGACGCTTCCATCGGTAATAGCTGTTGCGAAGGTCCGCGAAGGGATTTCTGATCGGCGAGCTTGTTCGACGCCATGCGAATCGATACCATACGTAGCCCGCCCCCATTCCCAACAACTGCACCGTAAAGAACAGCGAAAAATGAGTGAGGAGAAGGTAGGCTCCTTCCACTGCCGCTGTGAAAAGTACAAGGTATTTCACGGGTATTGGGACGGGAAGAGGAAACACGATAATCGGTGCGTCACGATACAGGAGGAAAAAAATCATCAAAATTGCATTGGTGGCAGGCCCCGAGCCAAAGGCCGGTCCTTGCGCGACCACCTTGGTCAAAGAGAGCAGAACTCCGACCACGCCTGCAGCGATCAACGATGCCAAAAACATTCGAACAAATGCCCTGGAACCAATGCGTTGCTCCACAGCGGTTCCAAGGAAGTAGAGCCCCAACATCGCAAACAGAAAGTTAAGAGGGCTGGCATAAAGGAACCCATAGGTCAGAAGTTGCCAGACCCATCCAGTCAGCACGGATTCAGGAACAAGAAAAGCATACTGATATACCGCGCCGATGTAGGCGGGAGGAGCAAAGGCTGTGATCAGGAGTTGTAATACATAAATCGCCGTACTGATCACCACCAGGTTGCGCACAGCTCCCCGAAGGGGAGGAAACCCGAACTGGTCGGCCGTTACTCTGCTCATCTTGTATTTGTGCTTCTTGACGCTACTCTCCCGCTCGCTCCGGCTCGGGGATCACCACCAGACTGCGGTGTCCTTTAGCGTCTACTGATCTTACTCCAAAGATCACATTGTCCTTGGATTGGTTCAGGTTGGCTTTGGTGACAGCGACTCTTGTAACGTTCTCCTCGGGGAATTCTGCGTCGGTCGTTCGGCGCCAAAGGACTTCATACGCAGTGGCGCCCGGCGCGGCGTCCCATTCGAGCTTGGAGTCGTTTTCCAATTGCTTGGTCAGCAGCCGGACCTTCCCCGGAGGCGCGGGAGCGGACGCCAGCGAGGCCAGAGTGGCGGCGTTCAGGCGAGCGACGTTGGCGACGTAGCCAAAGTCCACAAACTTCGGCAAATCGCCATACTCGATGCCGTTTTCCGTGCGAACGGTTTGGTGCTGATGGTTGTAGTCTTCGCGGTATTCGGTGAAGCGTATGGCCGCGAAACCTTGCTCGTTGAATGACGTGTGGTCCCCGCCGCGCAGGTAGCGATCGCGACGGAAGATCAACTTGGGCGTGAACTGGCCAAAGTTGTAGGCCCCGGCTACTTCGCGTATGTAGCGGGCGAGTTGGCGGGACGTGGAGTCATTCTCGCCGCCCACCGAACGTATGCGGCGCAAGTCGGCTTCTGTGGCCGCGATTGGGATGCCCTCAGAAAATACGCGCACCCAATTGTTATTCTGCATGGTGTCACCCGGAGTGCGGTTGCCGCCGACGATGTCATTGTTCAAAACGCCTTCCAGCCGCCAGCCTTCGGCCTTGGCCATCTTGGCAAAATGCGCGCTGCCGTTCAGTCCCTGCTCTTCGCCGACTACCGTTAGAAAAATGATCGTCGCGGGGAACTTGTGCTTGCTCATCACGCGGGCGCATTCCAGAGATACGGCGGTGCCGCTGCCGTCGTCATTGGATCCGGGCGCCTGGTCGGTGGAGTTAGCTGGGTCGGTATTGCGCGAGTCGTAGTGGCCGGTCACTAGATAGATGCGTTTTGCCTGCTCCGGATCTGTGCCGTGCAAAACTGCGTAGACGTTCTGGAGTTCAGTGGCGACGGGAATACGGCTTCTCGGGCCTGGTTTCGGCTGCTCGATGAACGTGTCGGTCTTAACTTCAAGACAGCCGCCGCATGCCGCGGAGTAGCGCTCGAATTCCGACTTGATCCAGTTTCGCGCGGCGATGGCGCCTTTGTCGGAAGTGGCGGCGCCCGGGTTATTCACGGAGAGAGTATGACGCGTGTAGAAACTGGTCAGCTTCACGATGGTCTGCTGAACATGCAGGGGCGAGACGTCTCGCATGATCTGGACAATCGCTGCGTCCGGCTGTTTCGTTCTTGACACGGCCCGGTCTTCTGACTGCGGCTTTGCCGTGGCGGCGACCTTGGTTGAATGGGTCTTCTTCTGAGCAACCGCCGGGTGTGATACAAAAGTTAGCAGGGCGACCGAGACGAACAGGCACCCTTTCATGAACTGGTAGGACTTGAGCATTTCGACCTCACTGAGAACTTGACGGCAACATCCGAAGATTCTAAATATAGTCATAGGCCTGTGCCAGTTATTGTGACGGCCGCAAGGAGAAAATACATGGCGCTCTGCCCGGAGTGCGAAACGGACCTCGATCTGGATGAAGAAGAGATCGAAGAAGGCGAAATTGTGTCCTGTCCGGAATGTGGCATGGATTTCGAAATTATCACCAAGAGCCCGCTGGAGCTGAACCCGGTGGAGAAGCTGGAAGATGACGACGATGCCACCACCGCTGACGAGGAAGAAGAAGATGGGTACTGATCTTCGCCGGCTGAAACAGGCCGCAGCACTGGCGCTGGTGGTTTGCGTGTGCGCCCTCGCGGGATTTGGCGGTCAAGACCCTGCCGGTCAAGATCAGGACAAGACCGAAAAGACCGACAAGACCAAAGACAAAAAAAAGAAGGACGATCCGAAGAAACACTTTGCGATCATCGGTGGTACCGCCTACGGGCCGGATGAGCACGCGCTGTACGGCGTGAAAGTCGTCGTCCACTCGGCGGGCAAGAAACATCCCAGCTGGGAGATGATCTCGGACCATCAGGGCGAATTTGCTGTTCGTGTGCCGCCCGGTCCCGGCGATTACGTGCTGGAAGGCCACGCCGACTATGCCCCCATCGAGGATGGCAAACTGCAGAAGGACCGGGCAAGACATCTGCAAGCTACAGCCAGCGTCCACATTGATTTTGAAGAGCGGCAGGACATCGGCCTGCATCTAAAGTAAGCACATCGCGCAAAAATTGACCGGGGGTGTCTGGTGAAAAAACTGTCGCAATCCGTAAGGGTCTCACTGATCGTTCTATCGGTCAGCGTGTGGGCCCTGGCCGTGCCGCCAGCGCAGAAAAAACCTCACAACGAGCCAATGCGTATGCTGACGGGGCATGTACTGGGCAGCCAGGATGCACCCCTCGAAAAAGCCGTTGTTTATCTGAAAAACACCAGGACTCTGGCCATCAAGACGTACATCAGCGATCCGGATGGCGGATACCGTTTCCCGGCGTTAACGCCCAATATTGATTACGAAGTGTATGCCGAGTTCAGCGGCGAACACAGTGACACCAAGACCCTCAGCGGTCTTGATGCCCGTAAGCAGCTCGACATCACGCTGCGCATCCACACCCAGAAATAAAGCCTCCAAAACAAAACGGGCCGTCTTTGCAGGCGGCCCGTTCGAGTTTCACAGGGAAGAAATTTACGTCTGGTCGTTTCCAGCGCGTTTCCAGTTGATCATATCGCCCAGCGTGGTTGTGGCGCTGGAACTGGAACTCGACGCCGGACGTTTGTACGCTTCCACGTCCGCGCGGCTGGCTTCGGCGCCTACGGCACGCAGGCTGAGCCCGACTTTCTTTTCTTCGGTGTTCATTTTGATGATCTTGAAGTCGTGTTCCAGGCCGGCTTCCAGCTTGGCCGCCCCTCCCTCAGCGTCAGTCGCTTCGGAATTGTGGCAGAGGCCTTCCACGCCTTCAGCGATTTCCACGAACGCTCCAAACTGCGCCGTGCGCAGCACTTTGCCGTGGACCACGTCGCCAATTTTGTGCGCGGCAAAGAATGCTTCCCAGGCATCGGGCTGAAGCTGTTTGACTCCGAGCGAAAGGCGGCGCTGCTCCGGCTCAATTCCCAGAACAATGGCCCGGACTTTGTCGCCCTTCTTCAGGACTTCAGACGGATGCTTGATCCGCTTGGTCCAGCTTAAGTTGCTCACATGGACCAGGCCATCGATGCCGTCCTCGATCTCAATAAACGCGCCAAAGTCGGTAAGGTTGCGGACGCGGCCTTCCACAATAGAGTCGATCGGATATTTCTCGTGCAGACGGTCCCACGGATTGGACTCAAGCTGCTTCAGACCGAGTGAAATGCGGCGTTCGGTTGCATTTACGTTCAACACCACGCACTCGGTCTCTTCGCCCACGATGATCAGCTTGGATGGGTGCTTCATGCGCTTGGACCAGGACATCTCGCTTACATGCACCAGACCTTCAATGCCTTGTTCCAGTTCGATGAACGCGCCGTAGTCAGTCACGCTCAGTGCGCGGCCTTTGACGCGGGCGCCAATGGGATAACGTTCCGGAGCATCGAGCCACGGGTCGGGCGTGAGCTGTTTAAAGCCCAGAGACACGCGCAGCTTTTCCGGATCAAACTTGAGGACCTTCACCTGGATCTGGTCGCCCACGTGGACGAGGTCGCGAGGATGCGTCAGCCGCCCCCAGGACATGTCTGTGACGTGGAGCAGGCCGTCAATGCCGCCCAGGTCAACAAAAGCTCCGTAGTCGGTGAGGTTCTTCACCGTCCCGGTCATGATGGCGTCTTCCTTCAGCGTTTCCAGCGTCTTGGTGCGCTTGCCGGCGTTTTCTTCTTCCAGAATCGCCTTGCGCGAAACTACGATATTGCCGCGTTTTTTGTTCAGCTTGATAACGCGGACTTCAATCTCCTGGCCTTTCAGCACGTCGAGATTGCGCACCGGGTGTATGTCCACCTGGGAACCTGGCATGAATGCTTTCACGCCGATGTCCACCGAGACTCCGCCCTTGACGCGCTCCACAATCTTTCCCTTGACCGGCGTCTTCGCCTGATGCGCCTGATCAATCTGTTCCCAAATCCGTACGCGCTGTGCGCGCTCATGCGAGAGCAGCACCGAGCCTTCTTCGTTCCGGCCGTGCTGCACCATCACGGCGATTTCGTCGCCGGGCTGGAATTTGATGTTGCCGTCAGCGTCGGTGACTTCAGCAATGGGCACCAGGCCTTCGGACTTAAAACCGATATCCACAACAACGTGGGTGGCGGTGATTTTGATCACGCTGCCTTTGAACACGTTGTCTTCACTGGGGGCCGGTTCGGTTTCCAGTGTGTAGGACTCAAGTGCCGACGCAAAGTCGTCGTGGTTTTCTTCTTTTTGGGTGGTGACCGCAGCAGGCTTGGTATTCACTTCAGCGGCTGCTACGGGGGCTTCTATGGGTTCAGGGGTTTCAAGGGATGGAGTTTCAGGTTTATCGGTAATCATA
Organism: Acidobacteriaceae bacterium; assembly: GCA_003140235.1. Lineage (GTDB taxonomy): Bacteria > Acidobacteriota > Terriglobia > Terriglobales > Acidobacteriaceae > Angelobacter. The sequence goes on along the minus strand of PLJN01000145.1, from coordinate 7,532 downwards.
GTGGTGGAAGTTCCATGAGTCTGGCTGGAGTCGGACGCATTGCCGCTCCCGGCGTCAGAGATTGTGGTTACAGGGCTTTCTGTGTCTTGGTCCATTTTCTCACTAACGGCCCTCAAGACACGCTGGACCATGCATCGGGCAGGAAAAGCGTTCTTGAAGGCGATTGGGCGGTCCCGAATCAGACTGCGATGATTGGCCTCCGCTTGCGCGGGAGGCTGGAAACCTCAGCGGCCGGATCCTGCGACAACCCAGACGAACCACAGGACTCCTCGACTATAACAATGGCCCGGAACAGTGTCAAACGCCCAAAAGGCGTTGAACTGCTGGCTTTTCTGAAACCTCAAGCGGTAGCGAGAGGTCTCCATCACCATGAAAATGCGTTGGCCGCGATGGACGCGAATGAGCACGAATCCGGATTTTCTGAATTTTGATTCGCGTGAATTCGCGGTCAAGGTTCTTCGCTACGCTGGTTGCTTTGGGAGAAGTCTCTCCATCTCCTTCTCGTCAATCACAGCCACGCCCAGTTCACGGGCCTTATCCAGCTTCGAGCCCGCATCTTCCCCAGCAACTACATAGTCAGTCTTCTTGCTGACGGAACCCGAAATTTTCCCTCCGGCGTCTTCGATCATTTTCTTGGCCTGATCGCGTGAGTGGTTGGGCAGAGTGCCGGTGAGAACGAACGTTTTGCCCGCCAGCGCTGTGCCGCGTTCTCTCTTCTTGCCTTTGAAGGTCAGGTACTTCCGCAGGCGTTCGACCAGTTTACGATTACCGGGTTCGTCAAAGAACTCGCGAATGCTTTCGGACACGCGCGGCCCCACTTCGTTCACCTGCTGCAAGTCTTCGAGGGACGCGTCCATAAGCGCATCCATGGAGCCGAAATGCTCGGCCAGGAATTCTGCTGTGCGTTCGCCTACGAAGCGCATACCCAGACCGTAAATCACGCGCTCCAGCGGCAGCTTGCGCGATCGTTCGATTTCCGCAAGCAGATTTTCGGCGGACTTTTCTCCCACGCGTTCGAGCGTAAGCAGTTTTTCTTTGGTCAGCTCGTAGATGTCGGCAATATTTTTGACCAGACCGCGATCGCAAAGCTGGTCGACCAGAGATTCGCCCATGCCTTCAATATTCATGACCGAACGCCCGGCAAAATGCAGAATGCTCTCGCGCAGCTTTGCCGGACAATTCGCATTGATGCACCGATGGTCGGCCTCGCCTTCCACGCGCACCACGTGGCCTCCGCAGACGGGGCAGCGCTCCGGCATATGAAACTTTTTGTGCCCACGGGGGTGCTGCTTATCTTCGAGCACGCTGACGACTTTGGGGATCACGTCTCCGCCGCGCTCCACCGTCACCCAGTCGCCGATCTTGACTCCAAGCCGTTCAATCTCATCTGCGTTGTGGAGCGTGGCGCGCGTGACCGTGGTGCCGCCAATCGACACCGGCTTGAGTGCCGCCACCGGAGTCAGCTTGCCGGTGCGCCCGACCTGTATCAGGATGTCTTCTACCTGGGTCACACCGCTGCGGGCCGCGAACTTGTAGGCAATGGCCCAGCGTGGGGCCTTGCCGGTGAATCCGAGCCGGTCTTGCAGCCGGGTGGAATCCACCTTGATCACAATGCCATCAATCTCGTGAGGCAGTCCTTCCCGCATTTGCTCGCCCTGGTCGATGAACTTGATGACCTGCTCGATATTGTGGGCCACGGTGTAATGCGAATTCACTTTGAACCCGGCGGCCTTGAGCGCTTCGAGCGATGCGGAATGTTTCTCCATGAAATACTTCCCGTCGACGAGCAGGAAGTAGGCGTAGAAGTCGAGACGCCGCTGAGCAACGATATTTGGCTCTAGCACGCGAATCGTGCCGGCAGCGGCATTTCTGGGATTCGCAAATCGCGAAAATTGCTGCTGCTCGCGTTCGTCGTTCATGCGCTCGAAAGCGGCCAGCGGCATGATGACTTCTCCGCGGACTTCAAAGTCGGCAGGAATCCCCGCTTTTTTGAGCGCTGCCGCAGAGACCGAAAGCGGCACGGTGCGCATGGTGCGGACGTTGGACGTTACGTCTTCGCCCACGGAGCCGTTGCCGCGAGTGATGCCGCGTTCCAGTTTGCCGTCTTTGTACCAAAGGGCCAGTGACATTCCATCGAGCTTGAGTTCACAGACGTAGTCGATCTTGTCGGTCCCAGCCAGTTCATGAACGCGGCGGTCCCAGGCGCGGAGCTCCTCTTCGCCGAAAGCGTTGTCCAATGAAAGCATGGGACGGGAGTGGGTGGCCTTCACGAATCCTTCGCGCGGCTTGCCGCTTACGCGCTGTGTGGGCGAATCGGGCGTGATCAGGTCAGGATGGGCTGCTTCCAGCTTCTTCAGTTCCTGCATCAGACGGTCGTATTCGGCATCGCTGATTTCGGGGGCGTCCAGGACGTAGTACAGATGCTCATGGCGCTGGATCGTCTCGCGCAACTTGCCGATCTTGCGCTCAATATCTTTGGTGTCTGTAGGCATGGATTCCGATTATATTTCTTCACACGAACGCATGAAGCTGGTCGCCGCGCCTGCGCTTCTTTTTTGCACTGATCGAATTCCATTGACGCAATCTAGTTTGTGTGGCAGACTATATTCTGCTGGAACGTAAATCAGTTATTGCTGAAGTGAGGTCCCATGCCTGACGTTGACTCGGTCGTTGCGGATGCAGGGTCGAAAGCCAGAGATCAGTGGTACGGCGACGGATTGTATACCCTTGGGTACTCCGCCCTGTTTTTGCTGCTGGGCTCTGCCACACTCATTCCGCTTCCGGTACGGCCATTCTGGTGGGAGCACTGGGCCGTGTTCGTCCCATTGCTCGTTCTCGCATATCTTGTGCTCAGGGAGCGGTCACCGATGATGCATTGGCTTAAGGCGCGGATTACCTATCCGCGCACCGGATATGTGCTGCCCGAACCAGAACAACTCAAAAGGGACGATTGGAAACGATATCCCGAGGGCCTGGTCGTGGTTTTCTCAGGTATTTGGTTTGGTCTTTACCCCGCGCCGTGGATCGGCCTGATCCTTCTGGCTGGAGGTCTGGGGTTTCTGTGGGGACGGTTTGGTTTTTCTTTGTTTATTCCCACAATCGCTTTGACCGGGATCCTCGTGGCTGCATCGCCGATGCCTGCGAGCCATCCCGTGGCCTACATGGCCATCGTAACGGGGATATCTTATTTCATCAAAGGCACGGCACAACTGGTTCGTTATCTCCACCATCATCCGGCGGCACACCTTGAGGGTGAAGGCTCCCGTGTTTGAATTGACTCTCTTTCGAAACCTGAGAACATACTCGGAGCCACGGACATGAGCACGACACTACAAGACCTGGCCGCGCTCGATCGAGTGATCCACGAGCCGGCCCGACTCATGATCATGTCGGTACTGTATGCCGTCTCTGAAGCCGACTTTATCTATCTGCAAAACGAGAGCGGACTGACGCAGGGAAACCTTTCCAGCCACCTTGCCCGCCTGGAGGATGAGAAGTATGTTCTGGTGCAAAAGACCTTCAAAGGGAAATACCCTCTCACAGTCTGCAGCTTGACCCAGCAAGGCCGAAAATCTTTCGAAGAGTACGCTCGCATCATGCGCGCCGCAACGCAAGGTCCTGCGCGAGCCAGGTCCTGAACCAAGGGATTCCAATTGGCATGGCAGATCGCCCGGCATTCCATGTCAATCTCGCCTCGGCATAAGGTATAGTGAAGGCCACTTAAGCTGTCATGCACAGAGTTCTCCTCATCTACAACCCGGCCTCGGGGCAGCGGCACGAGCGCCGGGCCAAGCAGATTGCGCGCATTATCGAAGTCTTCCGCGCGTCTGGATGCCAAGTAGAAGCCAGCGCCACCACGCACGCCGGCAGTGCGATTCAGCAAGCGCAGCAAGCCGTGGCTGCGGGGTTTGACACGGTGATTGCCTGCGGTGGCGATGGCACCATCAATGAAACCCTGAATGGACTGATGCTGAATCCTTCTGACGTGGTGTTGGGCGTGGTCCCGCTGGGCAGCGGAAACTTGCTGGCGACGGACCTGCGACTGCCTTCCGATCCCGTGGCGGCTGCGCGGAAGCTGCTGACGTACAAGCCTCGCGTGGTACGTCCGGGAGTGATTGCTTCGCGAGGCGGCAGCGGTCCGCCCGAGCGTTACTTTCTTGTGGCCGCGGGTGTGGGCTCAGACGCTGAGCTGATGTATCGCACCGCCGTGGAAGCCAAAGAGCGCTACGGCCGCAACGCCTACTTTCTGGAAATGATGCGCATGGCCTGGCATGGGCGCTATCCCATGTTCCAGGTGGAGTGGGACGATGAGCAGGGCAATCGCCGTAAGGACCAGGTCACGCTGGTGATGGCCATTCGCGCCACAAGGTTTCCCGGGCTCATGCGCCTTGTGGACCTCGGCTGCGCTCTCACGCGCGACGATTATCGTCTGTTGCTTTTCCGTACCGACAAAGTCCGGCACTTTCTCAGCTTCTTTGCCAGCCTGGCCACAGGGTTGAACTGGAAAGTCGCGCGGGTCGAGACCATGCACGCAACGTGGTTTCGCTGCTCAGCCATATCCGCGGACGCCAGAATCCATTCCCAGGCCGATGGGGAACTGCTGGGGTTGCTTCCGGTCGAGGTAGGCATTGGGACGAAGACGGTCAAGCTGCTGATGCCGGAGTGATTGATTTCACTTTGCATTTTCTTCCAGCAGCCAGTGCAGTGCTTCTTCCCGCGAGCGAAAAACCTGCACGGGAGCTCCGCCCACGGTCTCACGCAATAACTCAAACATGCGGGCGAACCCAAACAGCACGGCGCTATTAGCTACCAGTGCGCGGCGGGCATCCGGTGAAAATACTGAAGTCCGGGCAAGCGTACGCACGGTCTCGGCGTCCATGTCCACCTTGGTGACCTGGGTCAAGTCCAGGAGCTGAGAAAAACTCGGATCAAAATCGGGGTCTTCCAGGAGCAGCCGCTGCCCTGTGGGGCCGTCCGCGTCCACAAGTTCGCCGAACACGGTACAGATGACCAGCTTCCGTTCCTTATCGATTTTGAATGAAACCGGCATTTTTACGATTTAAGGCGAGCGCCCTGCCCACGCAGGATCGTCCAATCCATTCTTATGCTGATGGCAGAATGATTGATCTTACTCCGCACCTTCCAGCCAGCGCAGGGCTTCGTCCCGTGAGCGGAAAACCTGCACGCCGGCTCCGCCCCTGGTCTCGTGCAACATCTCAAACATGCGGGCGAACCCAAACATCACAGGGTTATCAGCTACGAAAGCGCGGCGGGCACCCAGAGAAAATACTGAAGTCTGGGCCGGCGTGCGTATGACCTCGGCGTCTACGTCCACTTTGGTCACCTCAGTCAGGTCCAGAAGTTGAGAGAAGCTGGGATCAAAATCGGGGTCTTCAAGCTGCAGCGCGGGGCGATCCTCGCCCACAACATGGCCAAACGCCTCGCAGATTGCGAGTTTCCGCCGTTTATCGATTTTGGATGAAACCGGTATTCTCAGGTTTCCCTGCGACTTGCCTTGCGTCAGGTCTTTAAGGCGGTGGCTCCTCCGCATTCCCGGCAGAACTATCTTAGAGGAAAGGGATGGCATCTCCAAGGCTTTTCGAAGCGGGACCATCAACCAGCTACAATTACATAATTCAAGGAAGCGTATTTGGAACCTGTTACTCATCTTTTATTTGGAGCATGTTTAAGCCGGGCGGGGTTGAATCGGAAGACCGGCCTGGCTACCCTGACCCTGGTGCTGGCCGCCGAAGCGCCGGACATGGATGCGGTGTCGTATCTGGGAGGCTCGGTTTCCGGCCTGCAACACCATCGCGGAATCACCCACAGTTTTTTCGGAGCGCCTTTTGTTGCCGCCTTGGTAGTTGCGGGTGTGTACGGAATTTATCGTCTCATGAAAGCTCGCGGCCGCGTGCCCAGGACTCCCCCGAACTGGAAGCTGCTTTACCTTTACGCGATTTTCGGCTGTCTCACGCACATTCTGCTGGACTTCAGCAACAACTACGGCGTCCGTCCGTTTGAGCCATTCAGTTACAAATGGCATTCGTGGGACATTTTTTTCATCGTCGATCCGGTAGTCGTGGGCCTGCTGGCGCTTGGCCTAGTGCTGCCCGCCTTCATGAGCCTGATTTCCGATGAAATCGGCGCGCGCAAGCAGCAGTTCCGCGGACGCGGAGCGGCCATCTTTGCGCTGGTCTGCATCGCCGCGCTGGCTGGCCTTCGCGACTTTGAGCATCGTCGGGCGGTGAACGCTCTGGAGTCACTTTCCTATCACGACGAGCAGCCGCTGCACGCGTCCGCGTTCCCGACCATGATGAATCCGTTCTCCTGGCATGGCGTGGTCGAGACCCGGGACTTTCTGGAAGCGTTGCCCGTCAACTCGGGCAGCGGCGAAGTCGATCCCGACAATCTCGGAATCCAGCGTTACAAGCCGGAAGAGACCCCGGTGATCATAGCGGCCAAGAAATCCCGGCTGGGACAGGTTTATCTCGACTGGGCCGAGTACCCGTTCGTAGAATCCAGCCGCTTGCCCGGCGACAAGGGATATACCGTGCAATTTGCGGACTGGCGTTTTTCTCGCGATGCGATTGCCTCTGGCCGCACACCTCCGCTTGCCGGATACGTGGTCCTTGGCCCAGATCTGCAGGTGCAGGACATGCGCATTGGCGTGCGCTCGAAGTGAGGCGTTTGTGCCGCGGATTCACACGGATGGATGCAGATCAAAGATCAAAGAACGCACCGTTCTTGACGCCCACGTCCCCAACCGTCACAATAGCTGTGCTGAGGTAAAGGTATTTATGCTGGCTTATCTGTTTGTAGCTTTGGGAATTCTGGTCCACGTGGTGGGCTCAGGCCATACGTTCGGCTTCACCCCGCTGGGGGCTTCGCTGCTTTTCTTTGGCGCCAACCGCTCTCGCAAAGAATTCCTTCTGCTGCTGCCGGCGCTGATTGGCGCGGATGTTTATCTCAACTATAAGTACGGCCATGCCATGCAGCCTGACCAATGGTTTGTGTTTGCCTGGTACGTGGGAGCTTGTTTTCTCGGCTCGCTGCTCAAGGGCCGAGTACGTCCGCTCTATGTTGGCGGCGCGGCGCTGGCTTCGTCGGTGTCGTTTTTCCTGGTCAGCAACTTTGCCGTTTGGGCTGTATGGACCATGTATCCCAAGACCTTCGCCGGCTTGATGGCCAGCTACGTCGCTGCAATCCCGTTCTTCCAAAAAGGAATTGCCTCCGACTTGCTGTTCGCAGCAGTCTTCTTCAGCGTTCCTGTTCTGGTGGCCCATTTCAGCCGCGCTGGCGAGCAGCGGCGTACTGCGATCTAGAACGCGTCACCAAATGCGGGTAACACGACACGCATCGTTTCACTGTCCTCATATTCTCGAATGACAGGAGCGCAGCAGACTCTTATCATTCCGAACGTAATGAGGAATCTGCTTTCTTTTCAGACTTTGAGAATATTTGCTTCGGCGAAAAGCCGGCAGTTTGGTAGACAGACAATCTCTGCTCGCGGCGGAAAGCAGATTCCTCCCCTT
>PLJN01000202.1 GCA_003140235.1 Acidobacteriaceae bacterium | reverse complement strand
GCAACCCAGAATTTGCTCTAGACGCAGCAGTGCCGCGTCTTTACGTCGAGTGTTTTTTGAAGGCGTCGTGGCGTTGCCGGGTGTCTATCTGAAATTACTCATCATGATCACATCAGTCTTGCGCTGGCCGCGCGCGAGTGCCAGCTGTTTGCCGTCCTGGGACCAGGCGAAGGCGAACATCGTGCCGCTGGTGAAGTGAGTAAGCTGGACGGGATCTCCTCCGGCCAGCCGCTGCTCCCAGATATTGGTGGCGCGATTGCGTGTGAGCATGTAGGCGATGGCCTTGCTGTCCGGAGTGAACCGGGGCGACTGCATTCCAAAAGGTGCGTCGAAGGTATACACGGGTGCACCACCGTCGGCCGGCGCTACGCCGAGCCGTTGTTTCAAAACAGCGCCCTCCGTGGCTTGTACTGTGTACCAGGCAAGCTTGCCGTCCGGTGAAAACCCAATCTCCGAAAATGGCAGCGCTGTTTTTTGCGGGGCTCCGCCATTGATGGGAACACGCCAGACCGCGCTGTCCGTGAAATACACTACAAACTTGGAATCGGCTGTGCACAGGCTGCCTCCCAGTACCGATCCTTGCGTCACTTTTAGCGCATTGGAGCCATCGGCCTGGCTGGTCCAAATCTCCAGCATTCCGTTATGCTGCGTGGAGTAAATGATGTGCTTGGCGTCGGCGCACGCCGACACCTGGAAACGCGGATCGCCTTGCGCCGTATAGTCGAGTGGCGATGCAACATACGGAAGGGAATCTCCCCGCAGGGGCGTCCTGCCGCTGCCGTCGGACTCCATCACAAACCATTGTCGTTGTCCATTTGCAACCATAATCCGGGCGCCCAGCCAGTCCAGTCCGATTCCCAGGGGTTCGCCGGACGTGATTTGTTTGGGATCTGAGCCGTCTGGCTTTGCCACCCAGATATCGCTCAAGTTCGTATTTTGAAGGGTGACCAAAGAATTGCCATCGCGCGTGACCTCCAGGCAGCAGAGGTTGTAATTAGCGAGGTCGTTGGTAAAACGGCTGACTTCGCCCTGGGGATAGCTCACGAAGGAAATCTGGCCGCGTCCACTTTGCGGATCACTGGTTATCACCAGGAGGCCGCTTGAATCGGGCAGCCATGCTGCCGCTTGCGTCTGGACGGGGAAGGCGTGCAAGTCGCGCACTTCGCCAGTTTTCGCGGAGATGACTTCTAGCACCCATTGTGTCGTATTGCTTCGCGTTTCGGGCGAGACCATCGCCAGAGTCTGCCCGTCCGCTGACCAGGTGACGTTGGCGGATCCCGGGCTAAATCCTTTGCGGTCCGCCAGCAGGTGCTCACCGCTGCCATCCGCGGCTGCGATCATGAGATTGTTTCCGGGCGGACTGAGAATGCCGCGGATATATGCAATCTGCCGGCCGTCGGGAGAAAACGCCGGGGCCGAGTCCACGTCCCGGACCACCTGTCTCGGTGCTCCGCCCAGCACGGGCATCTGGTACAGATAGCGGAAATTCACCGTGGACTTATCTGACCGCACAAACATGATGTAATTGCCATCCGGCGTGAAACTGACGGCGACAAAACGCGCCTGGTCGGGTGGTACCACTTGCACATTGCTGCCCGTAGCCAGCTGCTGCACCCAGAGGCTTTCCTGCGAGCCGTCGTGCAACGCGTAGACGATGTAGCGCCCGTCGGGCGAGAGCGCTGCCGCGCCCGCGTCACCGCTGGTGGTGACCTGCGTGATTTTCATGTTCTGCAGGTTGAAGCCGTGGGACCGTTTGCTCCAGAAGTAACCGCCGACAACCAGAGCAACGACAACCACCGCGCCGATCACGGCATAGATTGCTTTATGGCCTGAAGCCGCAGGCTGCTGAGGCACACTCGTGGACGAAGAGCTCGCGATGGGCACTTTGCCAGAACTTGTATCGCGCTTCAGACGCTTCAGTTCCGCGCGCATCTCGGCCGCGCTCTGGTAACGCAGGTCACGGTCTTTTTCCAACGCAGTGCGGATGATCTCGTCAAGCTTCGGCGGCAGTGCCGGATTGAGTTCGATCGGTGGAACAGGAACGTTATTGAGAATGCCATCAAAGATGACTGCCACTGTTGTGCCGTCAAATGGAATCTTGCCGGTTGCCATCTCGTAGAGCACCGCGCCAAAAGAGAACAGGTCAGTACGCGCGTCCAATTCCTTTCCGCGCGCCTGCTCTGGAGACATGAACGCAGTGGTGCCTACCGCCATGCCGGGCGAAGTCAAGTGTTCGGCGGAGGGCAGATTCGCGCCAGCATACGTCGGCTGCTCAGCAGCGCGATGGTCGGCAATCAGCTTGGCCAATCCAAAATCGAGGACTTTGACCTGTCCGCGCGGGGTGATCAGAATGTTGGCGGGTTTGATGTCGCGATGAATCACGCCTCGCGAGTGTGCCGCGTCGAGGGCGTCGGCCATCTGTATGGCGAGGTCGAGCAGTTCCTGCAAATCCGGACGGCGCCGCGCAAGATACCGGTCCAGCGGCTCGCCTTCAATAAACTCCATGGCGATGAAGTACTCGCCGTTTACTTCGGCCACTTCGTAAATCGTGCAGATGTTGGGATGGTTGAGGGACGAAGCCGTCCGCGCTTCCAGTTTGAAGCGCTCCAGCGCCGCCTGGCTGCGCGCGGCGTCCGGCGAAAGAAACTTAAGCGCAACGCGACGGCCGAGCTGCAGGTCCTCAGCGGCCCAGACCGTTCCCATGCCACCGGAGCCAATACGCTCCAGCACACGGTAATGCGAGATGGTTTCGCCAGTCATATACAGCGTCCGGCCATGTTAATGGCCAGTTGTAACCAAGGTCAACACAAAGAGGGGTTCTCAGCAGACTCTTGTCATTCCGAACGTAGTGAGGAATCTGCTTTCTTCTTTAGGCTTTGAGAATGTTTACGCTGGCGGCTTGTAGACAAAGAATCTCCACTTTGCAGCGGAAAGCAGATTCCTCCCCTTCGCAAGCTCAGGGTCGGAATGACAACCTCACGAATGGATCTTTGGTCTACATCATTACTGAAAATAAATTAGATTGTTCTCTCGAGGACTACAAACGTGCGATCGTCTTGAATTTCACACTGCTCGGAGAAAGACTCCACGGCAGCGAAAACGTCGCTCACGGGGTCTTGCCCCACGAGATATTTCTCCACGCCGCTGATACCGAATTCCGCGCCTTCTGAATTTTCCGATTCGCTGATCCCGTCCGTGAAAATGCAGACCCGCGATCCTGCCGGGAATTGTTCTTCGATGGCATGGAAACTTGCATCGGCAATCAGGCCCACAGGCATGTCGCCCTGGCTGATCTGGACAGTCGTGCCCTCTCGGGTCAGTAGCGCCGGGACATGTCCGCAGTTCACAACCTTGAGAGGCCCCCTTCTCTCAAGCTGGACCGCCAGCAGCGTTGCGTATTTCTGGCCGGCAAAACGTGAGCAAACAAACTTATGGATGGCGATGATTGCGTCCACCAGCGGCGTGCCGGTGGAGATTTGCGCATAAAACATTCCGTGGATCACGGAAGCCATGAGCGCCGCGGAAATTCCTTTTCCTGAGATATCGGCAACAATCACGGTCACAGCATTGGAGGAAACGTGGACGTCAAAAAAATCTCCGCCCACTTCTTTGCATGGCACGCTGCGTCCGCTGACGCGCGCGAAATCGCACTGGACTTCCGGCTCACAAATCAAGCTGCGCTGGATGGAAGCGGCGATCTCCATTTCCTGTTCATACTGTTGCGCGGCCCGTTCGGCTTCCACCAGTTTGGCGCTCTCCAGGACGGCGGCGCATTCGCTGGCCAGCGCGCGCAGCACGTCATGGCTGACTCCGGAGAGGTTACGTGAAACGACGCGGCTATCCAGGTACAGCACGCCTTCGGCTTCCGTTGCGCCCTGAGCTTCGGAGGTCATGCGTCGTGAACGCAGCGGAATGGCGATCACGGTCTTCAGTTCGTTGAGCATAATGCTTTGGCGGGCCGCCAAAGCGGCTTGTTGCGAAGCATCGCCGGAGATGAACTCAGACGCGGACGTCATCGCCTCCTCCACTACCGAGCGGGACACACTGGAATCATCCGTGAGGCGGTTGCCTTTTCCGTCGAGTCCGCAGGCCAGTACAGTGCGGCGCTGGTCTCGGAGATAAACGAAACCTCTTTCCGCGCCGGTCAGTCGCAGAGCGCAATCGAGCATGTTGCGCAGCACGTCATTGACGACAGAGCCGGAACTCAAGCCGCGCGCGGCTTCCAGAAAAAGCCGCAGCTTTCCCAGTTCGGACGCGTCTGACTCCGTCCCGATCCGGCTTAACAGCAGGTTGGAGACACTGCTCGGCTCGCTTTCCAGGAAAACAATCCGCACGCCGGGAGCGCCCAGGGTGATCTCGTCATTGTTTGCAAGCTGGTGACGGTCGCGGCGCACTCCGTTGACGAAAGTCCCGTGACGGCTGCCGGCGTCAACCACGAAGAATTCGCCGCCTTCGAAAGTTATGTTGGCATGGGTCCGGGAAACTCTCCAGTCGCCAATGGCCGCGTCGCAAGTGTCGGAACGCCCAATGGTGAAAGGCAGCCTGGTGATGGGCAGCCGGCGGCGGTTCCCTGATACTTCCAGCAGCAGGGTTGCTTCTTGAGAACGAGCGGTCACTGGCGTTAAGTCTATCTCTTATTTTTGCTTACGCACGTCGCTGTCGATGATGCCGTCTTTGATGTGGATCACACGATAGGCATTTTCGGCGACGTCAGGTTCGTGCGTTACCAGCACGATGGTGTTGCCCTTCTTGTGAAGCTGTTCCATCAGGGCCATGATTTCGTTTCCGGTCTGGGAATCCAGGTTGCCTGTGGGCTCGTCGGCCAGAATGATGGACGGATTATTGACTAGCGCCCGGGCAATGGCGACGCGCTGCCGCTGGCCGCCGGAGAGTTCGTTCGGCTTATGGTTCATGCGGTCGCCCAGATCCACGGCCTGGAGAGCGGCTTTAGCGCGCGCGATTCTTTCTTCTGCCGGGGTGCCGCTGTAGATCAGCGGCAACTCGACGTTGTGCAACGCCGTGGCCCGGGCCAGCAGGTTAAAAGTCTGGAAGACAAAGCCGATTTCCTTGTTACGAATACGGGCCAACTCGTCGTCATCCAGTTCGCTGACCAGGCTCCCGTTGAGCCAATAGCGGCCCTTGCTGGGCGTGTCCAGACAGCCGATCAGGTTCATCAGCGTGGATTTGCC
>PLJN01000148.1 GCA_003140235.1 Acidobacteriaceae bacterium | reverse complement strand
CGCTGATTTTTGTGAATGATTGTGCATCCCTCTGGCAGGCATCTGCTATGATGCCGCTCGGGAATTAAAGACCAAGAGTTTTCGCGACGCACCAACGCCCGCCTCAATCAGCGTTATCAGCGTCAGCGGTAAGGTTTTCCAGCCGGAAAGATCACGACGACTTCATGTACTTCCAATTTCTAGGCTTCCCGTCTTTGATCCAGGTAACAGCCGTAGCAAGCCGCTTGGCGCGGGTTTCTTTCGTCTTGGCCTCAGTGATCCACTCCGCATATTCGCGCTGCTGGCTGGGACTAAACTCGGCAAACTTGGTTTTGGCAGCGGAAACCTTCTTGAGCGCCATCTTAAGTTCAGCAGGGATTCGCAAGGCTTCTTTGCGCCGCTTGGGCCGGGGCGGCAGCTTGACTCCCTCGCCATTCAATCGCACCGCTTCCTTCACATAGCCGATGATCACGCTGTCTTTAGGCAGGTCGTTGAGGCTGGTGATGCGTCCGAACTGGCCCATGGCCTCGGGCTTGGTGGAAGCAATGAGCGCGCCTTTCCAGAATCCGAAAGCGCAATGCTGCTTAAACGCGGCCATACTGCACATGATGCCGTTATAGTCAAAGTGCGGGAAGCTCCATTTCATGGTCTCTTCCACGTCCGGACAGCCTGCGTGGACCAGGGCGCGCAAGTGCTTCAGAATTGGTTTGGCAAAACCGGCGGCTTTGCCGATGTAGGCGTCTATACGAGGATCTTTCTTGGCCATAAATGTTTTCTCCTCTGAGTTCGACATCATAACCCGGTGGGGACTTTAGCGCTTCTTCATTCTTGCTAAACTCAAAACGATTGGGAAACTAGAATAATTTAAGAGGTGTCTGGCATGAAAGCCACGCTATTCGCCGTCGTAATGTTTGGAATAATACTGAGTTCCGCTTCTTCACAGACGGGTCGAGCACCCTCTTTTCAGCCCAAGGACGGTTATGTACCCACCGCAGAAACTGCGGTGAAAATTGCAGAAGCCATATTGGTCCCGGTTTATGGCGAAAAACAAATCGCTTCCGAGCGTCCGTTCAAGGCGGTGCTTCAAGCCGATGTATGGACCGTTGCCGGGACTCTGCACTGCGGGGCTCCCGCTTGCGACGGCGGCACAGCGGAAGTAAAGCTTTCCAAGACCTCCGGGCAAATCCTTTACATGATTCACTACAAGTAGGAGAGCCGCCGCCACGAATCAACGGGCGCCGGGGAGATGCGCCTGCATTTGTTAAAATGAATAGTTTGCCTTTTCATCATCCGCACTCACTAGGAACCTGATGCCTGAAACCATGCTAGCTGTCGTAAAACCGGAGGCTGCGCCGGGAGCTGAGTTGCGCCAAGTGCCGGTCCCACAAATTGGCCCGGACGACGTGCTGGTAAAAGTGAAAGTGGCCTCCGTCTGCGGCACCGATCTGCATATTTACAACTGGGACCAGTGGGCGCAGAACCGCATCAAGCCGCCGCTGATCCCTGGCCACGAGTTTTGCGGAGACGTGGTGGCCATTGGCAAGAATGTCACCACAGTCAAAGAAGGCGATTTTGTTTCGGCGGAAATGCATGTGGCCTGTGGCAAGTGCTACCAGTGCCGTACGGGCGAGGGCCACATCTGCCAGCACGTCAAGATCATCGGCGTGGACGCCGACGGCGCTTTCGCCGAATACGTAAAGATTCCGGAATCGAATATATGGAAGATTGATCCCGCCATTCCCGCCGATTACGCCAGCGTGCTCGATCCTCTGGGCAACGCTGTGCATACCGTGCTGGCCGGCGAGATTGCCGCCAAGACCGTGGCCATTATCGGCTGTGGACCGATCGGGCTATTTGCCATTGCCGTGGCCCGCGCCTGCGGAGCGAGTGGGGTCTTTGCTCTGGAGACCAACGACCACCGGCGCAAGCTGGCGAAAGAAATGAAGGCCGATTATGTTCTCGACCCCACGCACGACAACGTCTACGAAAAAGTGATGCAGGTGACAGAAGGGACCGGCGTGGACGTTGTGCTGGAAATGTCCGGCCATCCCGATGCCATCCGCCTGGGCTTTAAGATTCTGCGGCTCGGCGGCAGAGCTTCGTTGCTGGGTATTCCTTCTAAGCCAATGGAGCTGAACCTGGCCGACGACATTATTTTCAAAGGCGCCATTGTTCAAGGCATCAACGGACGCCTGATGTACAAGACCTGGTACCAGATGAACGCCCTGCTCAAAGCCCATAAGCTCGATCTGGACCCGGTCATCACCGACCGCATGGCCATGACGGATTTCAATAAATGCATGGACCGGCTAAAGAGCGGTGAAGCGAGTAAGATTTTGCTGTATCCGAACGGGATACCGGCAGGAAGTTAGCCGCAGATTTTCGCTGATGAACGCTGATCAAGAGCTTTAGCCGCGAATCAACGCGAAAGTACGCGAATCTTTTAAAAACTGCTTTGACATTCGTGTTGATTCGCGTTCATTCGAGACCCATTATTCTTATCTGCGTTCATCTGCGAAAATCTGCGGCTAAAATAGTTTCGTTCACGGAAGGACCTCGATTTCATGGCGACCACCACCACGCGCTCCCAGCTCTCCTACCTCACCGATCAAATGAACCAGCTCAGGCAGAAGGGCACGCACTTCAACCTGCGCGTAGTCGAAGATGCTCAGGCGCCAGAATGCACGGTCGATGGCAAGCGCGTCATTAATCTGGCGTCGAATAATTATCTCGGTCTGACCACTCATCCCAAGCTGCGCGAAGCGGCGCTGGCGGCGATCAAAAAATACGGCGTCGGCTCGGGTGCGGTGCGCACGGTGAGTGGCACCATGACCATCCACATGGAGCTCGAAGAAAAGATTGCGCGCTTCAAACATACCGAAGCCGCGGTAGTGTTTCAGTCAGGCTTTGCCGCGAATGCCGGCACGGTGTCCGCGATTCTGGGAAAAGAAGACTTCATCATCTCGGACGAGCTGAATCATGCCAGCATCATTGACGGCGCGCGGCTCTCCCGGGCAACGATCAAAGTCTTTCGCCATAAAGACGTTGCTCATGCCGAAGAGCTGTTGCAGTCCGTAGCCAGCCAGCCCGGCCACAAGCTGATCATCACCGACGGTGTTTTCTCCATGGACGGCGATATTGGCCCACTGCCCGCGCTCTGCGATCTCGCGGACAAATACGGCGCGATCATGATGATTGACGACGCCCACTCCTCCGGCGTGCTCGGCAGCAACGGCCGCGGTACGGTTGATCATTTTAAAATGCATGGACGCGTCGACATTCAAGTCGGCACACTCTCCAAAGCCATCGGCGCGCTGGGCGGGTACGTGTGCGGCTCCAAAGACCTGATTGATTTCCTCTATCACCGCGCGCGACCGTTCCTGTTTTCCACGTCGCATCCGCCGTCGGTTGCGGCAACCTGCATTGCCGCTTTTGATGTGCTCGAGCAGGAGCCGGAACTGATCGAAAAACTCTGGGAGAACACGCACTTCTTTAAAAAAGAACTGGGCGCGCTGGGCTTCAACATCGGCGGGGTGACTACTCCGGTGAGCGAGTCGCCGATTACTCCCATCATCGTGGGCGAAGGCCGGCTGGCCATGGAGTTCAGCCGCGAACTGTTCAACGCAGGCGTCTTCGTGCCCGGTATCGCGTTTCCGACAGTGGCGGAAGGCAAAGCCCGCCTGCGGACGATCATGACGGCAACCCACACGCACGACCAGTTGAGTAAGGCGCTTGAGGTGCTGAAGAACGTTGGGAAGCGGATGGGGATTCTGTCTTGATTTTGCCCCGACCGGAGCGAGGGACCCCTACACTCAATTCAACAATTTCCGGTTGACCAATTCATAAAGCCAGCTATCCTTGCTGGTTTGAGAGGACACACATTGCCCTGGTCAATTTTTTTCTGCAACAAGCGCGCTTCGCTCTACCTGCATTTCCCCTGTTTTGACGGGGTGATTTCAGGTGTCTTGGCAATTCTTTTTCTGGAGAAGACCCGTGGCTGGCGATTCAAGACCCTTGAGCCGGTGAACTACGAACTCAAGGACCGCTGGCTGGCCACACCTTTGCCCGGGCGCAGTGCGGTGGTTGATTTTTTGTATCATCCGCAGGCCGGATTCTGGGCCGACCATCATTCCACCACCTTCCTAACCGACGAAGCAAAGGCGGATTTCGAGGAGCGCCAAGGCCCCAGCCGTATCTACGACCGGCAAAGCGGATCCTGTGCTTCTCTCTTGTGGCGAGAAGTAGTGGGTCTGGCGCTCCACGGCGCCTCACGTCTGGAAGAGATGGTACACTGGGCGGAGAAGATTGACTCCGCGGGCTACGACTCGGTGCAGGAGGCAATTTCCAGTGAGCATCCGGCCATGATCATCAGTTCAAGTCTGGCCATTGCTGCGGACCGTGAATATTGCAATTTCCTTGTACGTAAGTTGTGCCAAGCATCGCTGGCTGAGACGGCGGCGGCGGCGGCGGTACAACAAAGGTCGGCCCAAGCCAGTGAGCTTAAGAAGCTCGGCTTAGAGCGCATGCGAGTGGCCGCTCGGCTGGAGCATGGCGTTGTTATCTCTGAAGTTAACACTGAAGGTTCGTTGGTCAATCGTTATTCTCCGTATTATTTCTTCCCTCAAGCCGACTATTCGATCGCTATCCTCCATTCCAAAGATGCTATCACGGTAACGGCCATGCGGAACCCGTGGCGCAATTTTGAGAGTGTCAATTTAGGGGAGTTTATGCGACAATTCGGCGGCGGTGGGCACCAACGGGTAGGTTCCGTGATTCTGGGCAAAGACGATATCGCCACGGCGCGCGTTGCGCGTGACAAACTATTGCAGGAATTGCGGCAGACTACTGGCAGACCACAGTGAGGAAACCATGATCGAAAAATTCAATTTCTACGACATCTACGGGTATGTTTTGCCTGGGTTCGTACTAGGTGGGCTAGTGTGGATGCCTTTTGGTGTGGCGTTCCACAAGTGGCCGGCCACGGACATTTCCTCCGCAATTCTGGCCCTGATGCTGGCTTACATAGTTGGCATGCTTATCCAGACCCTGGCTTCCAATTTGATTGCGTCCACCATCAGGGACACATTCGGCAAGCAAAGATACCCTTCCGCTGTGTTACTTGACCATCAAGATGGGACCTTTGTCGCCGAGACAAAAACAATGATTGGCAAGCTGTGCAAATCACTCTTTAAATTGGAGGTGAGAGCAGGAGACGATCTCAAGGATCTCACGGAAGAAGAACTGAATAGCGTTTCTCGGCTGAGAAACGCTGCTTTTTCCCAGGCGCGAAGCACGTTGATCCAGAACAGCAAAAAGTCTTATGTGGAGCAATTTGAGGGTTTATACGCGCTCATGCGGGGCATTTCTGTGGCTCTGGCTGCGGGATGTCTCTTTTATCTGGGCTGGGGAGGCTCGGCGCTGGTCAAGGCCGGGTCGGTTTCCGAAGTTTGGAAAAACGTGCTGGCGCTGGACGGCACGATGGTACTGCTTTTGATCTTTCTGGTGTTCACGCTTGCGTTTTCTCTTCCGCCGGCTGCAGAGAAGAAGGCCGTAGCACCCGGCGGAGCCAAGCCTAAGTCAAACTTGCGTGTCCGTTTGCTCTCCGCGTGTCTTGGTGCGGTGGCGTTGTTATCTGGGTTGCTGGCAGCCCGCTGGATGGCAAATGTAAAAGTGTCGGCACCAATCTATCATCCTAATTTCCTTTTGCTGGTACTTGCGTTGGGGTTGGCAGCTGCTTCGGTCCGTTGCTATGGGGCGTACAAGATTTTTGCCAAAGAGTTTGCGAAATCCGTCTGGCTTGATTTTTCGAACTTCAACATCGCGCCGAAAAAGTAGCTCAGGAAAGGCTGTGGAAGACCATGTGACCACCGACCACCGTAGCCACAACTTCCCCTTGCAGCTTCCAGCCATCAAATGGCGAGTTTTTAGATTTGGAGAACGACTCCACAGCGCGGTAGGACCATTTCTTGTTCGGATCAAAAATAGTTACGTCGGCGTAAGAGCCAACCGCGAGCGTACCGCGATGCGCCAGTCCCATTACGCGGGCTGGATTCGTTGACAACAACTCGATAATCCGCCGCATGGGAATATTCTCTTGCACATGAAGAATGGAGACGCACAGTCCCAGCGCCGTTTCGAGCCCGGTAATGCCAAAAGGCGCCTGATCGAACTCGGCATTTTTCTCGTTCTGAGGATGCGGCGCGTGGTCGGTGGCTACGCAATCCACGGTGCCGTCAGCCAGGCTGGCGAGCAGAGCGTCACGGTCTTCGCGCGAGCGCAGTGGCGGATTCATTTTGAAATTGGTGTTGTACTCGCCAACGTCTTCATCAATCAGCGCGAAGTGATGCGGAGTGACTTCGCAGGTTACGTGCACGTGCTCGCGCTTGGCCCGACGCACGGCCTTCAGCGCCGCCGCAGCGGACAAATGCGCGACGTGGTAGTGGCCCTTGGTCTCGGCCGCCAGTCGGATGTCGCGCTCCACCAGTGAAGACTCGGCTTCCGCCGGCCAGCCGCGTAGGCCCAGACGAAACGCCGTTGGCCCTTGATGCATCGCGGCGCCTTTCGTCATGCGCGTGTCTTCCGCATGCTGAATCACCGGCAGACCCACACGGGCCGCGGCCAGCAGGGCTTCACGCATGATCTTGTCGGGCAGAATCGGTTTGCCATCGTCGGTCACGGCCACTGCCCCGGCGCGCTTGAGCATGGTGTAATCAGTGAGCTGTTCGCCCATGCTTCCGACGGTGGCGGCGGCAATCGGAAAGACGTTGACGCGCGCTCCGCGTTCCGGGTCCTGCATCCAGCGAGTGATGGCCGGCAGATCATTCACGGGATTGGTATTAGGCATCGCGCAGACGGAAGTAAAGCCGCCCGCAGCGGCGGCAGCCGTCCCGGTGGCTATGGTTTCTTTCACCGTCTGCCCGGGCTCGCGCAGATGAACGTGGATATCAATGAAGCCGGGCGCCACGATCAACCCGCGAGCATCAAACGTGTCATCGCCCTTGCCGCGAAGCTTGCCCCGCGCAGCGACCTCAGCGACCAGTCCGTCTTTGAGCAGGATGTCGTACGGCCCGTCGAGTTTCTCGGCGGGGTCGATGACATGTCCGCCACGTATTGTCAGGCTCTGTTTTTTCATTGGTTGAAATTGTCGCGCAGCGCAGATTTCAGCAATTGGCAATTAGCAATTGGCGAATAGCCAAAAGTCTGGCAACACCGTTGGTTTCCCGAACGTCCGGCTGATTGCCAATTGCTAATTGCCAATTGCTTCTTCACGCCACCCCCATGCACACCGACATCACCGCCATGCGTACGTAGACTCCATTGTGCACTTGTTCTTCGATCACGGCCTGGGGTGAATCCGCGACCTCGGTTTGAATTTCCATGCCGCGGACCATCGGCCCTGGGTGCATGACAATGGCATCACTCTTGGCCAGCTTCAGGCGATCGAGCGTGAGCTGGTACTGGATGTGATACTTCTCCGAATCCAGATTGAGACCGGCGAGGCGTTCTTTTTGCACGCGCAGCATCATGACTACGTCACTCTTGCGGACCGCTTCTTCGATGTGCCGGACGATCTTCAGACCCGGAGCTAGCGTGAGCGCCGTTTCCGGCAGCAATTCGGCTGGTCCGCAGAGCACGACTTGCGCGCCGAATTTGGACAGCAGATGGATGTTCGAGCGCGCAACACGGCTGTGCTGGATGTCGCCGATCATGGTGACCTTCAGGCCCTTCAAAGACTTCTTGTGGCGCAATATGGTGTACGCATCAAGCAGGCCTTGTGACGGATGTTCGTGCATGCCGTCACCGGCGTTGATGATGGGAACGCGCAGATTGCGCGCCAGAACGTACGGCGCGCCGGATGAAGGATGCCTGACCACGATGCAGTCGGCTCCGAGAGCTTGCAGCGTTTTGCCGGTGTCTACCAGCGACTCGCCTTTTTCCACGCTCGAAGCAGTCGCGCTGATGATCGAAGTATGGGTGCCCAGGAGCTTGGCGGCAAATTCAAACGACACTCGCGTGCGCGTGGAAGCCTCGTAGAAAAGCAGCGCGATCCGTTTGCCTTTGAGCCGGGGACGCGGCGCTCGGGTATGCATGGTGCGCGCCAGCTTGAGAATAAAAGTAATGTCGTCTCTGCTGAGATGTTCCAGGTCGAGGAGGGACCGAGTGCGCGGCATCCTAGCTACTGGCACGCTCCACCAGCACGACTTGCTCTTCGTTATCAATCTCGGTGACGCGGACTTCCACAATCTCATTCGCGGTGGTCTGGATGGTGCGGCCCACAAACGCGGCTTCAATGGGCAGCTCGCGATGTCCGCGATCAATGAGTACGCAGAGTTGCACGCGGCGCGGGCGGCCATGGTCGAATAGGGCGTCCATGGCGGCGCGAACGGTGCGCCCTGTGTATAGAACGTCGTCCACGAGGATCACGTTTTTGTTGCCAATCTCCACTCCCAGCGGTGTGGTTTTTTGGATCACTGGATTGGCGCCGACGGTGGAGAGATCGTCGCGATAGAGAGTGATGTCCAGGGTGCCGATGGCCACAGGTTTCTTTTCAATCTGGGTAATCAGCTTGCCCAGCCGGTCGGCCAGTGGAACGCCGCGCCGCTTGAGTCCGACCAGCACCAGGTCGTCCACGCCGTTGTTCTTTTCCATGATCTGGTGCGCGAGCCGGACCAGTGTGCGTTCCACTTCCGAGGCGGACATAATGCGTCCTTTTTCGCGCAGGTTGGGGAGGCGGGGTGCGGATTCAGCTTTCATAATCCCACGCATGATAGCTGATCGAGAGGCCCCGCGCCAAGGCGAATCCCTCACGGGCATGATGAATCAAAGCTCGCGGCTACACCGTGTCCAGCAGTTTCCCGAGAGTAGCTTTGTGTTTTTCCTTCTTGGTCAGCTTCTTATTCTCCCGTCGCTTTACAGGCGGAGGCGTACCCAGGACCGCACGCGCAATGGACTTGACCGCGGCGGTCGCTCGGAACTTCTTCAGCTTCTTCTTTTTCGGCACGTTCCCAGTTTAGAGAAATCGGGTAACCGGGTAAATTGGTAACTGGGTAATTTTGGCGCCCCAAACGAGTGTTTTCATTCCCAATTTACCAAATTCCCCAATGAACCAATCTTTTTTGGTTTATATTTGGATTTATGGATGAGCGCGATTTTTACGACGAAAAAGACGCCAAGAAGCCCCATTCTCTCACGTGCCCTCATTGTCGGCAGGCCGGCGAGTATGAGCTTTCCTGGCTGGTCCGCACCAAGAAGAAACAACTGCCCGGCGGACGCGCCGACGATCGCGATCGCGCCAAGTTTGCCAAAGCCCAGTCTTACATGCTGCGCCGCGACGACATGGTCATGTGCAAGAACATGCGTTGCCGCAAGCGCTTTGAAGTCGCGGGCGTGCAGTCCGTGGCGTTTCTGGATTAAAACAATTGCCGCTGATTCACGCTGAACAACGCTGATCCAGAGGTCTCATTACCCAACTACGATCTGACCCAATTACCAAATCCCCTTCCGTCTCATTTATACTTACCAGTTCCCCAAGAGTGCGTTTGGGCGTTACACGAACCAGCGCACAGGAATACTCTCTTATGAAAATTCTGGTCTGCATGAAGCAGGTCCCACAAAAAGATGCTCCGCTGAAGCTCAACGAGAGCGGTACGTGGATCCGCGAAGATGTTTCCTACGAGGTCAACGAACCGGACGCGTACGCACTGGAAGAAGCGCTGCGTCAGAAAGAAAAGCACGGCGGAGAAGTGGTCGTGATTACCGCTGGTCCGGCGCGTGCTCAAACCGTGCTGCGTGAAGCTCTGGCCAAGGGCGCGGACAGTGCGATTCATCTCGAAGACAACGGCTTCGTCGGCATGGACGCCGCCAACATTGCCCGGGCATTTGTCACCGTAATCAAAGAAGACAAATTCGACCTGATCTTCACCGGCCTGCAATCCGACGACTACGGCTACGCGCAGACGGGCGTCATCATGGCCGAACTGCTGGGGTGGCCGCATGCCACCATCATCATGGAAATCCAAAAAACCGATGGTGGCATCAAGGTAAAGCGCGAGCTGGAATCAGGCTTCTTCCAGCACGTGGCCATGCCAGTGCCCGCGGTGCTGACGATCCAATCGGGCATCAACAAACTGCGTTACGCCACGCTGCTGGGCATCAAGCAGGCCAAGAATAAGCCGCTGCGCAAAGTGGCGCTCGACGAAGTGAAGTCAGTTCTCGGCGAGAACATGCAGAAGATCGAGAAACTCTACGTTCCGCAAAAGAGTAAGAAGACGGAAATGCTGGAAGGCTCCGCCGCGGAAGTCGCCAAGAAGCTGGTGGAAAAACTGCGTAACGAAGTTCGCGTACTCTGAGTGAAGAAATAAACAATGGCAAACACAATTCTGGTTATTGCTGAACAACGTGAAGGCAAACTGAATCGCGTCTCCTGGGAGACGGTCACCGCGGCGCAAGCTATTGCGGCCGAAGCCGGCTGGACCATCGAAGCCGCGGTTTTTGGCTACGGCATTGCCGGCGTTGCCGCGGAAGTCGCGGGCAAGAAGCTCGCCAAAGTACATGCCATTGAATCGCCCAAGCTGGCCAGCTACACGCCCGATGGCACTGTGGCCGCGCTGAAGCAATTCATTGAAGCGCAACAGCCCAAGCTGGTGCTGATGCCGCACACCTACCAGGTGCGCGATTTTGCGCCGCAACTCGCCTCTGCGCTCAAGCGGACGCTCATCAGCGACGCTGTTGGCTTTCACAAAGACGGTGACAAGCTGCTCTTCACGCGGCAGATGTTCCAGGGCAAATTCGCCGCGGACGTTTCATTCGCTTGCGATCCGCCACATTTTGTCACGTTTCAGGCCGGCGCATTCCGCGGAGACAAAGCCGAAGCCGGCGCGTCCGCTGCTCCGGTTGAAACAGTGACCGCGCAGATTGCCGACAATGCCATCCGCACACAGCCCGAAGAGCCATTCAAAGAAGCCAAGCAGGCAGTGGATCTTACACAGGCTGAAATCATTGTTTCCGTCGGTCGCGGCATCAAAGAACAGAAAAACATCGAAATCGCCAAAGCTCTGGCGGACGCGCTCGGCGGCGAGCTCGCCGCATCGCGTCCTATATGCGATTCCGGCTGGCTGCCCATGGATCGCCAGATCGGCAGTTCGGGACAAACGGTCGCTCCCAAGCTGTATCTGGCCATCGGCATCAGTGGCGCCATCCAACACATTGTCGGCATGAAAGGCGCGAAAAGCATCATCGCGATTAATAAAGACGCCGAAGCGCCAATTTTTGAAATCGCCGATTTCGGCGTGGTCGGCAATCTGTTCGACATTGTTCCTGCGCTGACAGAAGAAGTGAAGAAGGCAAAAGCACAGTAGTTAGTAATTAGTAGTTAGTATTTAGCAGGGCGCGTTCCCGCGTGCTATTTTTGACTTAGTGATGGCGACGAACAGCTCGCTAAGTACTAAATACTAAGTACTAATGACTATCTTCTTCCGTAAACCAATCGAAGGCGTCGAGCGTCCGCAGATGGAAGCTGACGTCACTATTGTCGGCGGCGGGCCTGCGGGCATGGCGTGTGCGTTGCGTCTTTCGCAGCTGATTGACAAACATAATCGCCGCCATCCGGACGCGCCGCTCAGCAAAGAGAACATTTACGTTCTCGAAAAAGCGCGCGAGATCGGCCAGCATAATCTTTCCGGCGCGGTGCTTGATCCCCGCTCCATGGACGAACTGCTTCCCAGTTGGCGCGACGAAGCTCCTATTGAAGCCCAGGTCGAACACGAGAGTTTTTATTTCCTGACGGAAAAGAAGTACTACCAGGCTCCGGCCATGCCGCCTCCCATGCAGGACCACGGCAATTGCATCATCTCCATCAACCGTTTCATGAAGTGGCTGGGAGAAAAAGTCGAACAGGCCGGCATCACCGTCTTCACCGGTTTTGCCGGATCGGAATTGTTGTTGGATAACGCCGGTGACCGCGTCATCGGTGTCCGCACCGACGACAAAGGCGTGGACAAGCAAGGCCAGAAGAAATCCAACTTCGAGCCCGGGTATGACCTAAAGTCCAAAGTCACGGTTCTCGCGGAAGGCGCTCGCGGATCGCTCACCAAGCAACTCGTTCGCCGTTTCAATCTGGACAAGGACTGCAATCCGCAGGTCTATGGCATTGGCGTGAAAGAGCTGTGGGAAGTTCCTTCCGGCCGGATCAAGAAAGGCGAAGTCATTCTCTCGCTCGGCTGGCCGCTGACCACCAAAGAGTACGGCGGCTCCTGGATGTACGGCTCGCGCGACAACCTGGTCTCGCTCGGTTACGTCATCAGCCTAGATTACGCCGACCCGCGCACTGATCCGCAGCGTGTGTTGCAGACGTGGAAGACGCATCCACTGATCGCCCACTTCCTTCACGGCGGAAAGATGATTCGCTACGGCGCCAAGACTGTTCCCTATGGCGGATGGTTTTCCATTCCTCCGGTTGCCGGCAATGGCTGGATGATCACCGGTGACTCAGCGGGGTTTCTCAACTCGCAGCGGCTCAAAGGCATTCATCTGGCTATCAAAAGCGGCATGCTCGCGGCGGAAACTGCGTTTGAAGCGCTGGTCGAGAACAACTTCAGCGCGGCAAAGCTCCACGACTTCAAACACAAGGTCGACGCCAGCTGGATCAAAGACGAACTCTGGGAAGCCCGCAACTTCCATCAGGGATTTGAACACGGCTTGCTCTCCGGACTGTTCCACTCCGCGCTACAGCAGATGACCGGCGGTCGCGGCTTGCATGAGGTCTATCCCACCAAAGCCGGCCACACTCGGATGAAGCATCTCGACGAACTGGCCGCAGACGGTGGCGACCGCGCCGCAATCCTGGGCAAAGCCAAAGGCGACGGCAAGCTGACCTTCGACAAACTGACCGACCTCTATCACTCCGGCACCAAGCATGAAGAAGACCAACCGTCACATCTGGTGATTGCCGACACCAACATCTGCAACATGCGCTGCGTTACAGAGTTCGGCAACCCGTGTCAGAATTTCTGCCCAGCGAACGTTTACGAGATGGAAGAATCCGCAGACGCGCCCAAAGGCAAAGTGATCCACCTGAATCCTTCCAACTGCGTCCACTGTAAAACCTGCGACATCATGGACCCCTACGAAATCATCACCTGGGTTCCGCCCGAGGGCGGCGGTGGTCCGAATTACGACGGCATGTAGTTCACATCCCGATCCCGCAAAGCGGGAGAGGGAACCCTATGGCCCGAAGAATCTCTGAGCCGCGAATGACGCGAAGAACACGGGTTCCGGTTTGATTCGCGATCATTCGCGTAAATTCGCGGCTCATGTTTTTCCCGGCTAATCGCAGTTAGAGTGAATGCTGCAAGATGAGGAATGGCAGCAAGATAGGCGCCGCGATCACGTAGAGCACCGCGTTTCCGAGCGGCGCAAGCGGGTTGTGTTTCGGCGACTCAATCGACCAGTGGCTCTCCACGACCTCTGTATCGTGCTTCACCACCATCACGGGAATGGTTACATCGATTGTTTCCGGCGCCGAAAGTTTTCCGTCCTGAATTCTCTGATACGTGAGCCTGCCTTCCAGCGTGGTTGCGCCCAAACGGGCATCTTTATCCGGGCGGACTGTGAAGCGAAAAACGTCCAGCCCTCTGGCCGTGTGCACAGGCGACCCGTCCGGATGGCTGACGTAATCTTTGCCTTCACGGTAGCGAAGTGCGAGTCCGTCAACGTCTTTCAGTTCCAGTGAAACTGGCACCACACCGTCCGTGCCGCCCGGGGTCCAAAGCGGACACGTCTTCCACCTGCCGTACGGCTTGCAGAGCAACACCACAAACTCCTCGTCCCGATCGCGGCGCATCTGACGGTGACGCTCGTAGCTCGTCACCACCAAAGCCGGCACAGCCGACAAAGACTTAACAGGACTGCCATCCCGCAGAAGCAGTTGCGGTCCAGATGGAACAACAATGACTGGCCCGGGTTCCGCTCCTGACTGAGTCGCAGCTTGCTTTGGCGATTCGGGCTGGATTATCGCCGGGGATTGAGATGGAGCGACCGGCACATCCTGCGCCTGAACGATCGACCCCACAAAACACATGGCCAGTAAAATACGCCGCATATTGCCTCCTGGATCGAACAGCAAATGCTGATCCATGAGGCCACATTAAGTGGGTTTGTCTGGACGCACAAGCGGCAAAGCACGTCGCCCTCGGATTGCCGCAGAATGTCACTCCAACCACGACGTGTGCGGCCGGGGGCATCCCTGACAGTTTAGACCGGGCACATTAGCTTTGGATTCTGCCAAATACTAAAAACTAACCACTAAGTACTGGCCTTCTTCGGATGCGGATGGTATCGCGAGACTACGGAAACCGTCAACGGTCAACGGCTAAATTGTTCACGTTTTCAATGGCTTACATGATGGTCTTTTGGCTGGGTTGAAACCCGATTCGAAGCAGCTGATCGCAAAGGACGCGAATGACGCAGTCATGGGCAAGAGAGCCGGTTTCGTCTCTCCACATCGCCAGGAATTTGATCCCCCAGGGGGGAACCGCAAGGACCATGCAAGTCTTTCCAGGCCCTTAGTGCGGAGTCGGGAACCCTCGCGAACGGTCTCGGAGCCACTCTACAGCTTTCGTTTCCTGTCTTTTTCTGTCCTTTTCCGAAATCTGTTGCGCGGCGAGATCCAACTGAGGTTGTAGCTTTTTCAGGAAATACTTGTCGACCGCCAAATAGAACCAGAAATAAGCAGCAGCCGGATCTTGCCTGACTCCCTTGCCCGCCAGATAGAGACTCCCCAGCCGGCCTGCGACCCAAGGCGGCTCAGACCTTGCCAATTCCTGGTACAGCTTGAACGCTTCCGCAAAATCACCTCGCTGTTCAGCCAGGCTTCCCAGGACCATGTAAGCTCCCGAGTTATAGTGCCCGGCGACGGCCCGCTGGCACCACGTTTGCGCTTTTGCTGCATCACGCCATGCCACCTCCGGCGCCGCATAAGCAACACAAATATCGTACGCGAGTGGAGGATCGTTCGCCGCCATTTGGTTCAGCAGCGGATCGATTTCCGGCTTGAATCCCGGCATCTGCCGCAGGGACTGGATGAACCTTGATTCTCCATTCTGCCGCTGCCGGTCCTTGATCTCCGTGGTGATAACGTCCATGGCTGATTGCACGTCCGTGTTGCCGCATTGTTTCGCCACCAGCAGCCATGCGTACGCCATGCCAGAATCGGAAACCACGCCATCGCCGTTGTAATACGCAATGCCCAGGTTATAAGCGCCGTGAGCATCGCATTGCTGTGCGGCTTGCATAAACCATCGCACGGCTTCTTCTTTGTTCCGGAACACACCACTGCCGTTGCGGTACATGACTCCGAGATCATTCTGCGCCGGCGCATAGCCCCGTTCCGCGGCTTTCTTGTACCAGGCCGCCGCCAGTTCCAGGTCTTGCTGGACGGATTTGCCCTCTTCGTACATGCGCCCGAGCTGGAACTGGGCCTCAGCATTGCCAGCCTCGGCTTTCTTCGCAAGATCATCCAGGCCACTGGTCGATTGTGCGAAGGCCAGCGCGGAACAAAGACAAAGGGCCGCCAGGGAGAGCAAGCGATTCATGGAGATGTATTTTACATGCCTGACCTATACCAATACCTTCGATCCAGCAATCATTTGCGGGACCGCCAATTCCGGTTTCGGTTCTGGCCACTGCTTCCATTGCATTCAGCCGCCGCGAATAAGACAATGATGGCTTGTCTCATCATTTATGAAGTTGCTTGGCATTCTTATTCCATGCGCATTCTGTATGTGTGCGCTGGCCCAGTCTCCGGACACGCCTGCAGCGCAGGAGCGCCCTCCCTCTTCCGCGGTGCAAGCGAGTGATGCTGCCAGCGTTGCCGGCACGGTCGTGAATTCGTTGACCCGGAAACCACTTGCCGGTGTTCATGTCGGACTGGTGGCTATTGGACAGGAACGAACGCCAACCGCTCTTTATGGCGCGATGAGCGATGCGGCGGGACGTTTCGCGATTGCGGGATTACCGCCGGCAAACTATCTCATTCTGCTGGAGCGCAGCGGTTTCATCAGGGTTGCCGATGGCAGGAAGAGTGCGACCGCCAACAGTCTGCTGGAAGTAAAGCCGGGCGTGAAGCCGGCGGATCTCATCCTGGCGATGGCGCCGCGTTCCATTATCTCCGGCGTTGTCCGGGATGAATACGGCGATGCGGCCATGGGCATTCAGGTCACGGCAATTGCCCTGACGCCGCAAACGCTCATGGACCAGTTTCCCCGATCGGTTGCGACGGACGACCGCGGATATTTTCGCGTGGCGCTGGCGCCCGGCAAGTATTACATCAAGACGGGAACCGGCATGCGGGTAAGCGGAATTCCGGAAATTCGCACCGATGGCACCGCCGAAAGCAGCTACATTGAGACCTATTATCCGGGTGTCACGGACAAAAACACGGCCACTCTGGTAGAGGCCAAACCTGGGTTGGAGGTGGCCGGCCTGGAAATCCGGCTCGCGCGAACTCCGGTGCTCAATATCGGTGGCGAGGTGATGGGTATTCCAGAAGGCGCTCTAAACATGACGCTCGTTTTGCGGCAGGGCAGCGACCGCTCCTACAACAATGAAAGTAGGTCGGAGGGACGCGGTGTCGCTGAGGGGATGAAGCTGGACGGCAAGTTTTTGTACGGACACCTGGGCGCCGGGTTTTACCAGATTTACGCCACTTGCACGATGGGTGAACAGAAATGGCAAAGCCAGGTTGCGGAGGTCACGCTCACCGATTCCAGTATCGAAGGTGTCAATCTAACGCTTGCGCTGGGATTCGAAGTCACCGGTATAGTTCAACTGCAGGGCGAAGGGCCGGCCGAGAACCTGACCGTCAAACTTGTGTCCGTAAGCGAAGCAGGGGGAATCGGAGCGCCCGGAATTTCGCTTGCCGGCAATAACGAGGGCACATCCGAGCCAACGGCGGACGGAGGATTCAGAATCAGGAACGTATTCGCGGACCACTATCGTGTGCAGGTCGAACCGCTGCCGGAAAACGGATACATCAAGTCCGTCGAAATCAAGGGAACCGCCTTTGCCGGCAACATTGTCGATCTCACGGGCGGGTCGGGCGCGAGCCTGAAGATCATCGTGAGCAACAACGGCGGCCAGATTTCCGGTCGCGTGGAAAGCGGCAAGGAACCGTTGACCGCCATGTTCACGCGCGTGCTTCTCTTGCCAAACCGGGAAGGAGTCGAAGCAGTCGTAAGTTCTCGAGAATGGCAATGGAGCGAGGTCACCCCTGACGGCGCTTACAGCTTCAAAGGGCTGGCGCCCGGAAAGTATCGCCTGTTGGCCGTTTCGGCTCTTGAGGCCTATAGCGATATCGAAAACGTGATCCAGCGTGCCCGAACTCACGGCGAGATTGTTGAGATCAGGGAAGGCGACAAGGCCGTCAGAAGCCTGAAACTGGCGGGAGAGGACGAAAATGAACCATCAAAATAGGTTCCGGCTGCATTTCCTTCTGGCCGTCCTGCTGGCGTGCGTGGTTGGGCGCTCGCAAACCAAACCTCCCGCGGACGACAAGCCAGCCAGCATTTCCGGCATTGTCAGGAACAGCCTGACGGGCGAGCCTCTGGCCCACGCTCACATAACCCTCGACAGCTACACCCAGCAGAAACGCAGCAAGTATGGTGCTATCAGTACTGTTGATGGCCGTTTTTCCATTACCACGATCGTTCCTGGGACGTACCAGGTTTTTGCCGAGCGCCGCGGCTTCGGAACGCTGACCAGTCATGGAGACATCGTTAAACAGCTCGAACTCAAGCCCGGCGAGCAGGTCAAGGACTACGTCCTGCGCCTAGTTCCAGACGCAGTCATCTCCGGACGTGTGTTGGACACAAGCGGTTCTCCCATGGAGAACATCGACGTGGAAGCCGTGGGCGGAGGACAGCCTTACCGGGCGCAGACCGATGATCGCGGAGAATTTCGCATTGGCGGGCTGCAGGAGGGCCGGTATCTGGTGAAAGCCGTGCCGTCTCCGCTACCGCTGGTGCCCGAAGTCCGCAGCGATGGCACGAGCGAGATCAATTATGCCCCAACATACTATCCGAATTCCTCCAGCCCGAATTCCGCTGCGCCGGTGCAGGTGCGGCCCGGGCAGGAGACGAGCGGAATCGAAATCAAGCCGGTAACGTCGCCGGTTTTGTCCGTGACAGGCACCGTGTCCGGCCCTTCCAAGGACGATCGTGCCTTTGCGGTGGAACTGGTGGGCGGACCGGCGCCGCACAGTTTCCCCGTCAACCCTGACCGAACGTTTACGATTTCGCGCGTACCTCCGGGAAACTATCTCGTGTTTGCCCAGGGGGTAGATTCGAAGTTGGGCCGTGAAATGCTTAGCGCTCCCGTGGAGATTAACCTGGTTAATTCCGACATCAAGAACATTGACCTGGTGCTTTCGCTGCCCTTTGAGGTGCGAGGCCAGTTGCAGATCGAAGACGGCGCTCCATGGAAAGAAAAAGATTGGGACCAAAAATCCCTCAGCATCGACCTTAGTTTGTTGGGTCCATCCCCACGTAGCACTCCGGACGCGGAGATTGACTTTGACGACGGCAGTTTCAAAGTTACAGGCGTCTATCCCGGCCGCTACCGCGTAGGGATGGACAACTTGCCGAAGAACTTTTATGTGAGATCCATTCGCCTGGAGGGAACAGACTTTCCCGATGGCATTCTGGATTTGCGGAGCAATCCGGGCCAGGGACTGCTGACGGTTGAGCTAAGCAAAGATGGCGCGGAAATTTCCGGAGTGGTTCGCGATGCGAAAGGCCCAGTTGCGAACATGCGAGTTGCCCTGGTCTTTGATGGTCCCTACCCTGACCTGGCCGGTTCCACCACTTCCGGCGCCGATGGCAGCTACACCCTGCACGGAGTCGCGCCCGGGAAATACAGGCTTCTCGCTCGTACGATCGGGAGCACAGGTGAATCGTGGTCGGCGGAGACGTTGGCGCTGTACAGCAGCGTTACCGAGAAAATCGACGTCTCGGCGGGGGACAGGATTTCTCTGGACCTGAAGCTGCTTCCGTAGCTTGGGAAGCAGTCAGCCCTTGGCCAGGGTGCGAGTGTAGGAAGGAGGCGTAAACGGCAATGAGACTTACATGGGCAGCAACGGCGCTCGTGGGCATCATGCCCCTGGTGTCCTATCAAATCAACCAAAGCTCCCCAAATGCGGGAATCTCGACTCAAAGCACATTGGAACACTGTCCGCCTAATTCGGATTCCCGATACGAATGACAAGCGATACTCCTCCAGCTCGCAAACATACTTAACAAGTCTGCCCCTGGGTTCAAAAAGTATGAGGCCGACGGCTTTTATGCTGGCACTGAAAAACCACGCAACTTCTTCATATTTGATTTGATGGACCTCTCAAATCGCAGCACTCCATCGAGTGGCTGCATCAATCTTCTGGACAAACACATCTATCATTTCGCAGGCAGATACATACCTTTTTCTCTCAGTCACGTGGCTGTCCTGGAGGACGGAAAAATGAAGATTTTCAGATCCATCAACTGTAAGAACAGCAAGGACAGTGTGGACGATGTAACAAAATATATTGCGCAACACCTGAATCTCAAAGACAACGATGAGATCCTTCAACGAGTGCGGGACTATAGGAAATATGGCGAGTACTTTACGGTTGACGACTTGCGGATTCAATGTGAGCAGTTGGATGTGCGGTAAAAACCACCGGACAGACTACGGTCCGTAAAGCCGCTTAAGGTAATTCGTAATCTCCACTTCCAACTGCGCATAACCGACATGAATCGTATTGCGCAGGGCCGTTTCCACCGACTCGCCTTGCCCAATGCGCTGCAGAATCCGTGCCACGTCGGGCATACCGTAGCGGCTGCGGATATACTCAGCGGCGGCGAGGGCTTCGGCGTAGGCGACCTGGGCTTCCGGGGCGCTGAAGCTGGCAAACAATCCCTCCAGGCGGTTGAGCGGCACCTGGTTTCCGGAAGCGTACAGCGCGGTCAGGCGCGCGCCCACTGAGGCTGTGGTGCGGCCTTCTTCGAGTTGGGCCAGACCTTCGTCGAGCCACTGGGGTGCGTGGCCGTGGACGATCTGGGCCACAAAGGAATGCGTGAGCTCGTGGCGCAGTACGCGGGCCAGTTCCGGCGTGACCTGGGTCATTCCCGAAACGGGAATGCGGATCTTGCCGTCATTCAGTGCGGCGGACCATGCTGGCGCCTGCGTCACGTCGAAAAACGCCTGGCCCGTGTACAAGGACACATAAATGTCCCGGGGCGCGGCGCCCAAGTCGTTGCGCAGAACGTTGTATTGCGTTTCCAGCACCGCGAGCACCTGATTCCGCAGGCCCTCCTGGGCTTGCGAGCCTTCGTAACGCAACACAAAGTGGTCGCTGGCCTGCTGCCGGAACTCGGCTTCCGCTTTGGATTCTCTTTCTACGTGGGACAGCAGCTCCTGGACACGGTCGCTGGGGCGGAGTTGCAGTGATTTTTTCCAGGCGGCAATGGCGTCGCGATTGCGATCGTTTTTGTAATAGGCATAGCCGAGCACGGCGAACGCTTCCGCGGACTGCGGGTTGGACTGCGTGGCCTGCTGGGCGTAGGGCAGGGCCTCGCCGGGGCGCCCGAGTTGCAGCAGGACCGCGGCGTAGTTTTCTAGCAGAATGGTATGGCTCGGCATGTAGGTGAGCGCAACCTGCAGGTAGCGGGCGGACGCGTCCAGGTTTTTGTGTTCTTCTTCAAAGTTGGCGGCAATCAGATTGGCGGCGGCTGACTTTTCCGCCACGCCTTCGCTTTCGATGGACCGCAACGCTCCCGGGTCGATCTGTCCGTTGTGGATGACGCGCGAAACCAGGTCGGGGCCGGCCTTCATTTGCTCGCGGGCCGGGGGAATGTCAGTGATTGCCGATGGCGCAGGCAGCACGCCGGGACCGCGGTCAATCCTCAGCACCAGCGACTGGGGAATCGCGTAGGTGTTCTCGCCGATGGTATATTCCACTTGTCCGTTCACTTCCCGCGTGGAATCGGCGACGATACTTTGCCCGTTCTTCAGCTGGATGGTGTCAGCCCAGGTGGAACAGGCAGCACTCAAGAGAAAGACGATAAAGCAGAAAAATGTGATGATCAGGCGCACGCCTAAAAATTGTAGCAACTATCCCCGCTCCTGGAAGCTGGCCTGTTCCACGATGGTAACCATGCTGCTTGCCGGCTTCGCACTGGGCGCGCCCGGTTTGGCCGCGCAGTCCGCGATGGCGGACGCAAACCCGGCCGCTCCGCCTGCGTCCGATGCCGTTGCCACGTATCGCCAGTTTCTCAATCCTGTTTTGAACGTCGCGGACGTTCACCATGTGCGCGAACTCTCAATTGATCGCGAAGACCTGCACATTGTCCTCACGGACGGGACCATCGGGCTGATCCAGGCAGTGGACGGGCACATCACCGGAGCGTTTTTTGAAGGTGAAGGCCACATCCTGCTGATCCCTCCGAACCGGGCGGAGCGCAGTTCGCTGGCGCTCTTTACTGGCGCCGGGGTGCTCGATCAGACCTTTACCGTAGCTTATCTGCGCTTTTTCGACGACAAGCTGGTGGAAGAACTGCGCGCGGGATTTCGTCCCACGGAAAACCCGCAGGAGTTCATCGACAAATGGAAAGACTCCATGAGCCGGCTGGCCCGCAGTGACAGCCTGCAACTGCTGCAAGCCATCACGGCCAAGGAGGAGGCAGCGTCAACTTTTCTGCGCCTGCGCCTGGCGGGAGTGACGCTGGGAATCTTCGACGTGGTCTTTGACACCCACGCGCCGGAGCAAATCAGCGTGGCCCAGACTGCCACGTCCAATGATGGCGTGTTTTACGATTCCTGGAACGCGTTTCCTATGCGCTCTGTCCGCCAGGCTGTGGAGAAAAGGCCGGCACGGCCTGAATTTGACGTGTCGGATTACAAGCTGCGGAATAAATTGTCGCCGCCCACCGACCTTTCCGCCGAAGCAGAGGTCACGCTGACGCCGCGCATTACCGGACAGCGCACGATCATCTTTGAACTCTCCCGCTACTTGAAGCTGACCGAAGTCCGCGTGAACGGTCAGCCCGCGGACTTTATCCAGAATGACGCCATTGACGGCAGCGACCTCGCCCGCCGCGGCAATGATCTGATTGCCGTGGTCCTGGCCAGCGCGACGCAGAAAGGCACACCCTTGCGGCTGGCCTTCCGGTACTCAGGTCCGGTGATGGCCGATGCCGGAGGCGATCTGATTATTGTGGGCGATCGCGGCACGTGGTATCCCAATCTCGGTCCATGGTTCGCGCATTTCGACATGACTTTCGAATATCCAGCCGGATGGACAGTGGTGGCGACCGGCAAACAGGTTTCCAGTGAAACCGTCGAAGGGCAGCAGGTCAGCCGGTTCGTTACCGAGAAACCCATTACCTACGCCGGATTCAATCTGGGAAAGTTTGAAGCTGCTGGTTCGTCCGCCGGCAACGTCTCGATTCATGTCTACGGCGCCCGGACGGTGGAAAAGATGCTCGCCAGCAAGGAAGCGACGGCCGGGCTTCATCCTAATCCGGCCGCGCAAGTACAGCGCATTGCCGATGACACCGCCGCCACCGTGAATTTTATTTCTCATGAACTGGAACCGTTCCCGTACTCTCACCTGGAAGTCACGCAGCTCCCCGCCCTGATCAGCCAGTCGTGGCCGGGGCTTATCTATCTTTCCAGCATGGCCTACCTCGACCCGCGGGAACGGCGCGCCCTGGGCGTGCAGGACCCATTTCTCGAATTGCTGCTGCGCCGTCTGATGCTCACGCATGAAGCCGCCCACCAGTGGTGGGGCGATGCGGTGAACGCCGGCTCGTATCACGACGAATGGATCATTGAAGCGCTGGCCAACTACACTGCCCTGCTGATGCTCGAGCAGGAAGATCCAAAAACCATGAAAGTGGCGCTGGAACACTACCGCACCGAGCTACTTAGGGAAACGCCGAACGGAATCGTGGGCGATGCCGGACCAGTCACACTGGGATACCGGCTGGTCTCGTCGAAATTCCCCAAGGCTTTCGAGCCGGTGCTGTACGGCCGCGGCACATGGCTGCTCCACACCATACGCAGCATGCTGCGCCAAGCCGGCGGCGGCAAGAATGATGCTCTCTTCTATGCTGCCCTGAAGGAACTTCTGACGAAATCAACCAACCACAAAATTTCCGCGCTCGACTTACAACACGCGTTTGAACAGGTACTGCCTCCGTCGCTGCACTATGAAAAAAAGAAGTCCTTGGACTGGTTCTTTGATAGCTGGGTCAACGGCACGTCCATTCCACAATTCAGTCTGGATAAAGTCAAGATGACGCCCGTAAAGTCCGGGCTGAGAGTCACCGGGCTGATACGGGAACAGCACGCAGCCCGCGACCTGGTTACCGCTGTCCCGGTGTTTTCCGTTCAGACCGATGGTTCGTCCCGTTTTCTGGCTTTTGTTTTCGTGGATGAAGAAGAAACAGAGTTCACTCTGCCTGCTCCAGCCGGAACAAAAAATTTACTTCTGGATCCTCAGGAAACATTGCTGCGTCGCTAGGCGGCAAAGCTGATTGTGGCTTGCTGCATTGTGCCCGTTGTGTCAGGATGCTTTGGTTCGATTTAGGGGAGGAACATGCGCAAGCTCATTCTGGTCAGTGTGATGTTATGTGTGGCCGCGGCCCTGGCCCAAGGTCAATCCGGGCCGCAGACTTACACGCTCAAAGCCACGCCTTCAACCGTGGCCTGGGGTTATTACGATGCCGCTGCCAAACCGGTGCTGAGTATCCACTCGGGCGATACAGTGGTGTTTGAAACTCTGCTCACCAGCAGTCCCACGGGCTTGGAAAAAGCGGGAGTGCCTCCCGCTGACGTGCAGCAGAGTCTGCGCGATGTTTTCAAAGAAGTCCCCATTACCAGTAGAGGACCCGGCGGTCATATTTTGAATGGCCCGGTGTACATTGAAGACGCGGAACCGGGAGACACGCTCGAAATCCGCATTCAAAAGATTGATCTGGCCATTCCCTACGCCTACAACGGATTCCGTTTTGGCGCCGGGTTTCTGACTAACGACTTCCCTTACGCGCGTGTCAAAATCATTCCTCTGGACCGCAAGCGCATGATGGCCAGCTTCGGGCCGGGGATTGAAATCCCGCTGCATCCGTTCTTTGGCAGCATGGGCGTGGCACCCCCGGAAGGCTACGGAAAGATCAACAGCGCACCGCCGGGCATCCACGCGGGCAACATGGACAACAAAGAGCTGGTTGCCGGAACCATTCTCTACCTGCCCGTTCATGCCAAAGGAGCGCTTTTCGAAATCGGCGACGGCCATGCCGGCCAGGGCAACGGTGAAGTGGACATCACGGCGATGGAAACTTCGTTGGTGGGCACACTGCAATTCATCGTGCGCAAGGACTTGAAGGTCAAGTATCCACGCGCTGAAACTCCGACGCACTACATCAGCATGGGCTTTGACGACGACCTAAGCGAAGCTACGCGGCTCGCCGTCCGGCAGATGATTGATTTTCTTGTCACTGAAAAGCACATGACCCGCGACGATGCCTACATGCTGACCAGCGTGGCCGGCGACGTGGACATCACGGAACTGGTGGATGGCAACAAGGGCGTCCATGTGATGATGCCGAAGAACGTATTCAAGTAGGCGGGAGCAGAACAACTATTATGGCCCGCAAGACCTCTTGCTGAGTAATCACGCTCGTTGATGTCTGTGGCTAATCCTGGAGAAAAGCCAATGAGACTTTTAATTCGCTGGTTCGTGAACGCTGGATCCCTGTTGGTCGTGGCCCACTTCGTGACGGGGTTCAAGGTGTCCGGCTTTAAAGCAGCGCTGATTGCCGCGCTGGTGATTGGCCTGGTCAACGCCACATTGGGGACCGTGTTAAAGATCCTGACTTTCCCGTTGACCATCCTGACCTTGGGACTGTTCATGATTGTCATCAACGCTCTTATGCTGAAGCTGGCCGCAATGGTCTCGCCGGGATTTGAGGTCACCACATGGACCGCGGCAATCTTGGGAGCGGTCCTGCTGGCCGTCATTTCGGGACTGTTGCACTGGCTGACGAAGGACCGCAGGAAAGAAAAATCCTAGCCGGACTGCGGGCCACACGCTACGGAATTGCCCGCAGTTTCTCCACCATGTCGAACGCGTTGTTCTGCTGAAACAGCCGGATAGCCGCAATCCCACGGGCCCCAGCGCGAATGCATGATTCAGCATTTTCCAGCGTCACTCCGCCTAAGGCCAGGACACGTACCGGGGCGCCACTAGCTGGTTTTATGTGGCAGGCACTGCTCAACAACTGTAGGCCTTCGCTGCCTGGCTGTCCGGCTTTCTCAAAGACTGGCCCCAACACTACAAAGTCGGCGCCGTCCGCCTCGGCCTGGGCGACCTCCTCCGTTGTGTGGCACGAGACACTGATGATCGGAGGCGCTACGCCGGCCCGGCGGAACACTGCGCGAGCGTCACGGACGGAAATATCATGGGACGGCAAGTGCACGCCGCGGGCCACGCAAGCCAGCGCCACGTCCACGCGCGAGTTGATCAGCAGACCTGTCTTTGCGCCGCCGGGGAAAGCGTTCAGTGCGCGTTCAGCAAGTCTCTCGAGGTCCCGTCCGCTGAGGTCTTTTTCGCGCAGTTGAATGTAATCGACACCCGTAGCGGCACACTCTGTAATTTTTTCCAGCAAACGCGCTTCCTGCTGCGCGGAGTCACCAGCAAACTGCGAGCGGTCGGTGATGTAGCAGAGAAGCAATGACATCGGGAGTGGGGCTACGGCAAAGTCTTCGCGATCTCCGGCCCTTCCTCAGTGGCCGTCTTTGCCGCGCGAGGATCAAGATGGTATTTCGTAAGTCCGTCTTTCAACGCCTGGAACGCTTCTTCCGGCGTATCCACCACGGTGAAGGCGTTGAGGTCTTCCGGAGCAATGGCCCCGGCATCCAACAGCGCTTCCATGTTCAGGACGCGGGTCCAGTATTCCCTGCCGTACACGATCACCAGGATCTTCTTGGCCAGCTTGTGCGTCTGCGCCAGCGTGAGGATCTCAAAAAATTCATCGAGCGTGCCGAAGCCACCGGGAAAGACGACCAGTGCTTTCGCCAGATAGGCGAACCAGTACTTGCGCATGAAGAAGTAATGAAATTCGAAGTTCAGCTCCGGCGTAATGTACGGGTTGGGATATTGTTCGGCAGGCAGCCGGATGTTCAGGCCGATGGTCTTCCCTCCGGCTTCTCTGGCGCCACGATTGGCAGCCTCCATAATTCCCGGACCGCCGCCGGACGTGACCACAAAACGGTGCCGTTTGCCGGGCAGCGTGATGGTCCACTCGGTCAGCATGTGGGCCAGCTTTCGCGCATCTTCATAGTAGCGGGCCATTTCCACCGCGGCATGGGCCCGCTTGAGGGCGGCTTGCAAGGGGTCTGGATTCTGGCCGGCGGGTTGGACTTGGTTCAGCGGGGCCGCGTTGCCAGGTACAGGTTTTTCGAGCTGCGTGAGGGCCTGCTCCGCGGTGACCGCGCTGGCCCAGCGCGCGGAACCAAAGAACACGACGGTGTCCTGAATTTTTTCGCGGCGAAAACGGGAGAGCGGCTCCGAGTATTCGGCCAGGATGCGCAAGATGCGCCCATCCGGACTGTGCAGAAAATCGGGATTCAGATACGCAAGCGCGGCGGGCTCAAGGCTTGTGCTTTCGAAAGCAGCGTCGGGAGTTTTCTTATCGTCTGGCATGGCAAGCGACTGAAAGGTCAGGATACACAAGCGCGGCGGGAAATGAAAACTTCGTTGTCCCCGCCGCCACTTTTAGCGGCGATCACGATAGCGCACAGCTTCCAGTACGCCGAGCCAGATGTCAACCAATCCCAGGCCAGAAACGGCGCCG
Organism: Acidobacteriaceae bacterium; assembly: GCA_003140235.1. GTDB lineage: Bacteria > Acidobacteriota > Terriglobia > Terriglobales > Acidobacteriaceae > Angelobacter. Next base: position 27,360 of record PLJN01000148.1, on the reverse strand, counting down.
CGGACAAAACCTTGCTCCAGAAAATGTCGAAGCGCAGGCGAGCCGACGAGCAGGCCGTTGTTGGTCCATATACGGGTCCAGGGAACCACCACCAGCAGCAGACCCAACTCAATACAGAACAGGACATAAACGACCAGAAAAGTACGTTGCAACCACACGGGCAATTCCGCGGACTTCCCCGCCGGGGGAGGCGGCACAGGGGGATTCACGGGATTGTCAGGAGTCGGGGTCAAGGGGTCGGGAATGTCAGGTTCAATAATAGAGGATTTCACGATTTCAGGGACTTGATCCGGCTGGCTACGTCCCGAAAATCAATGTTCGATCCATATACTTCCATGAAATTCGTCAACGCAGATTTCTTGTCTCCGAAGGCTTCAAAAGCTGCACCCATATCATAGTAAATGGAACATCGGCTGTTGGTGTCGAGTCCGGGCAAGTGCAGCGCTTTTTCATACCAGCGGACCGCGGCTTCCGGCACGCCTTTGTCCACCAGACATTGCGCCAGCCAGGTATAGGCCTGGATCGGCTGCGTGAAACCGCTGCCCCGGTCTACGGCGTGACAAACTTTCTGTAATTCTCCAATGGCTTCATCCAGCAGACCCATTTCCTTGAAGGCAATCCCCAGGTTGTAATGCGTGTCGGGATCTTCTTCAGCGGCAGCAGCTTCCGCTTCGTCGTCCTGCAACTCGGAAAGAATGTCGCTCAGCACAGACGCTGAGTCGGCGTCCTGCATTTCGCCATTGTTCGATGCGGCGTGCTGGACCGGTACTGGTTCCGCGGGGCGCGTGCTTGTCTGAGAGTGCGCCTGGACGACGGGAAAATCGGTGAGTGAATTTTCCAGGTCGAGTACAAAGTCGCTGAGGAAATCCTGCCCTGTTTTTTCTTGCGCGGGCGGCTCCACAATCTTCGCCGGCGGTTCGGGAGCAGGCTTGGCTTCCGCAATCGGCACGGGCGCTGGTTTCGCTGGAGACGGCACCTCGATCGCTGGTGTTATCGCTTCATGGCCCAGGTCTTTGGGAATGGCAACTTCAGGAATGCCTACTTCAGGAGTGCCTACTTCAAGAATGACGATCTCAGGAATAACGACTTGATGGCCGAGGTCATGGCCGTGCTTCTGCTCTGCCGCAGCAAGGGGTGGCGCGCTCGGCTCAACCGGGGACGGCTCGGGGATGGATTCCGCAACCGGCGGCGTAACGACAACCGGAAACTCTTCTTTCTTGGCGTCGGGCTTGGCCGGAGTCGAACCGGATTGGCCTGCGGACACTGCGCTGATCAGTTCCGTAATCTCGGGCGAGTTGGGCGCCATCTCGCTGAGGTCCAGGATTGCAGTCTTGGCCTCTTCCCACATGCGCTGCGAAATATAGAACTGGGATTCCTGCACCTTCTCGGCAATCGCCTCTTTGTCGTAGGCCACGGGCACGGCGTCTTCCATGACCTCGACGTCAGCGTCGGGAGAAGATTCGGCGACCGCGTCCACGGGAAGCGGAGCAGCCACCGGCGTTTCATCAGAGAGCAAATCCCATTCGCCGGAAAGATCAATCTCGTGCGTTCCGGGGGCGGGTACCTCAGGCGGCGGCAAAGCCACCGTTTCTTCCGTACTGGCAGAAGAAACTACGGGAGGCGGAGGAGGAGAATCATGCGAAATATGGCTGGGAACGTCGAGAGCAAATTCCTGAACGGGCGGCTCCGGCTCCGGGGGCGGCGGCAATTCCGCGGGCGGCTGCAGTTCCGCGCTATGGGCAGCCTGCTGCGGGTCCGGCGCTTTGGCCGTTTCAGAAACCGACAGGCTGGCTGCGCGAGCTTCATAATCGCGCGCCGCCACGGCATATTTCTCGCTTTCCTCGTCGTGCCCGAATTCGCGATAAACCTCGGCGAGTATCTGGCACGCACGGGCCCCGTCGGCATAACGTTCGGCCTTGGTATAGAGCGTGGCCAGACGCTGGTTCAAGCGCGCGTCGCGCGGGGCGAGCACCAAAACGCTTTCGAGTGGGGCAATGGCTTTGGAGGGAACGTTGTAGGAGATAAATAATTCCGAGTCGGTGAGCGCCGCTTCAATGGCTTTTTCAACGCTGTCATCATAGTTCTGGTGGACGACCGGTGCGGCCTGCTCCATTTCCTCCACCATGAACGCCTTTTCGCCTTGCTGCGGATCCAGCGGCCGGGCCAGAGAGTCGTCGCCCAGGCGGGCCGTCATCTGTTTGAAGTTCTGGTTGTGCAGCGGGTTTTCCGGCTCCAGGTCAGCCAGTTGCTTGTACAAGTCACGCGCATCGTCAAAGCGGCCGACTTGCACGTAAGCATGCGCCAGCAATTCCATCACTTCAGTCACGTGAGACGATTCGCCGGCCTTCTGCAGAATCCGCAACATGATGATGAGGGCCGGTGCGTTGTCTCGTATGCGGTTGATGACGGGATAAAGCGTTTCATTCAGTACGGAACGCCCGCCGGAAAGAAAACGGTCGGCGTACTTGTCATAGAGCTTGAGACCGTTCTCCAGATACTGGTTGGCCAGGAACCACTGCGCCAGAATGCTGATGCCGGAAATGTCGTTGTGGACATTCAGCAGTTTGTTCGCCAGGGCTTCCACGCCCTCAAGGCTCCCGGTCGCGAGCTTGGCGCGCAGCAGGGCGCGTAGCGCGTCGGGTCGCGAATCAATGTCCGCCACCTGCTCCAGATACTCCACGGCGGCCTGGGACTTGCCGGAGCCGGAGGCAATCATGCCGCGCAACAAAAGGGCGCCGGCATTGCCCGGGTCGAGAGACAGAACGTGGGCCAGAGCTTCATCCGCGGCGTCAAACGACTTGCGCGCGTACAGCGACTCCGCGGCGCTGTAATAGATGTTGCGGGCGTCTTCCTTTTTTCCCAGCTTGATGTAAAGGTCCGCCAGCTTGGATTGCGTGGTGGTGTTTTCCGGATCCAGTTCCAGAATTTTTTGGAAGACCTTGGCCGCGCGGCCATTGTCACCGGCCCTTAGAAGCTGGTCGGCGACTTGCATGTATTGGGCGCGCGCGTCGTTGAAGAGGCCTTGTTGGGTGTAGAGCTCCGCCAGCTTGGTGAGGCAATCGGATGCACCGGGACTGAGTTTGGTGAGCTTCTTGTAAATGGCAATGGCCTTTACGGTAAAGCCATTCTGGGCGTACTGGTCGCCGACTTTTCGGAAATATCCAACGGCCTGATCATTCTGGCCCACACGGGCGTACAGGTCCCCAATGGTGTTCAGGACCGTGAGGTCCTTGGGGTCCTCTTTGATGACCTTTTCGTATTCGGCAATGGCGTTGGGAAGCTTGCCCTGCTGGACATACTTCTCAGCCGCGCTTAGTACCTTTGCCTTGTTGAAACCAAACCCAAGTGCCATAAATGAAGTCGATAAAAACCGGGGCCTTTCAACTGCCGGGGAGAATCTGAGCCGTGGGCAATTCTCGCTAACGTACCACAGAGAAACGGGTTAGCCCAAGTTACTAATGGAATCGCTCTTGCGTGTCTTCGGAGGGGTTACTCTCTTGATTCTCAGCATTTGCCCCACATACCACTATATCCGTAAAGCGGCCTGATTGCGGGCGCAATCCTTCGCGTTTTACCGGTATTTGGCCCGGTTTCTGAATTCCTTCACCATTAACTCGAGGAAGTCTTCATTGTCGGCAGGGCGCGATTCCCGGGGAATGCCCAGGCGGGTAGCAATCCGATAACTGATTCGCGCTGCGTTTTGCTGGCGTATGTCGGCTGGAATGTCCAGACGCCGCGCCAGAAAAGTCTCCATCAGCTCGACTTCCTGCAGGGTCAGTCCGGCAGCCTGATGAAACGAAAAGTCCGTGTTTTTCGCGGTATTAAAGAACAGCTCGGCTTCGCGCGCAGAGCTCTCCTGCACCACCAGCGTTCCTGCAACAAAGTCCCCCAGACGGCGGTTCTTGGAATTCAAGAGCATGACGACCACGCCCACGCCATACATTCCGGGGAAGTAATCCACAATGCGGACCAGATTGCGGGCAATGGCCTCGAAAGCATTGATGGGACGGCCTGAGTCTTTGATGACCCGTATGCCGGCCCAGCGTTTGCCCGGGGTCTGCCCTTTCCAGAAGACTTCAAATGCGGCGTAATAGCCCCAATACATGCAAAAGATAACGAAGATGAGGATGGCCTCGAGCCAAACCGGATATTGCGAAAACTCCCGGGCCGGGGAAAAGCTGAGCGCGAACAAGGCAATCAGAAACAGCACCAGATAGAACACGAACTGAATCAGCCAGTCGAGCAGCGCAGCCATGAAGCGGCTGCCAATATCGGCCAGGACAAACTCCAGGTGTACCTGCTCCGGGGTGTCGATGATAAGCTTGTCAGTTGCCATGATCTCCACTTACTGGCTGGAAAAACGAAAAGACCACTGGACCCGCCTGGATTTCCTGCTGACCCACTGCAAGAAACAAGGGCTTAAGTCCCTTACTCGATCTGAACTGCAGGAAATGGGACTGCTGTATCGTCAGGCAGCCGCCGATCTTTCCACGCTTCGCGAAGATCCCAGCGGAAAAAGCTATGCCCGCTTTCTGAACCTTCTTTTGGCCCGCGCCCACAATACCATCTATTCCGGGCAGAAATCGAGTGCCCGAGGGTTCTTTGACTTCTTCCTTCACGAGTATCCCCGGGTGTTCCGCCGTAATCTGCACCTGATTACCATTGCTACCCTGCTCTTTGTGGCGGGAGGGCTTGCCGGAATGCTGCTAACGCTCACTCGTCCGGGGTTCATGTATCTGTTCCTGGGACCTGGCATGATGGACACCATTGAACATCATAAAATGTGGACTGACTCCATTGTCAGCGTAAAGCCGCTGGCGGCCAGCGGGATCATGACCAACAACATCAGCGTCTGCATTGCCTCGTTTGCCTACGGCTTGACCGCCGGGCTCGGGACGATCTACATGATGGTGTTCAACGGCGTAATGATGGGCGTGATCGGCTCGGCGTGCTGGCTGCACGGAATGAGCCTTTCCTTATGGAGTTTTGTTGCGCCGCACGGCGTCCTGGAGTTGCCGGCAATTTTTATCTCCGGCGCTGCTGGCCTCAGGATTGGCCAAGGACTGCTGTTTCCTGGGATGCTTTCCCGACGCGACTCGCTCGGCAGGGCCGGAGCGGAGGCAATCCGACTGGTTCTGGGAATGGTGCCTGTGCTGATTGTCGCCGGCACGATTGAAGGTTTTATTTCGCCCTCGGGTCTGGCTCCAGGACTCAAGTTTGCTTTGGCTGGCGCGATTGCCGTGGTTTTCTTCGGATATCTTTTCTCTGGCGGCAAAGAAAAGCAAACCGCCTAAATCATACTTCGCTCTTTGATCCGCAAATACTGGTTCACCACTGTGGTCGTAAGACTGTCCGGATTCACTTCCAAGGCCAGCGCGCCGCGATTGCGAACGCGGGTAATGAGCGTTTCGCGGCGATGGACCATCTCCTGCGCTGCCACCATTTCGTACATGTCTCGTGCATCCTTCGGATAACTTTCCGCCAGCGCCTGCAGGTCCATCTGGGCAATCGCCACAAACAGCAAAAGGTGTTTCGACAGGACTTGTGACGCACTCTCAATCACTTCCGGAGTCATGGACGTATCGGCCAGGTCCGTGATCCAGATGATCAGCGACCGCTGCTTTTGCAGTTGCATAAGAGCGGCCGCCGCGTGGAGATGGTCCGCTTCCGCTACTTCCTCATGTGCTGAAGCCAGGGCTTCCAGGATGACTCGCATATGGGCCATCCCGCGCCCGAGTCCAACGCGTTGCTGTATGTTTCGGCCATAGACCAGCAAGCCAACGCGGTCTCCGGAATAAAGAGCAATCTGCGCCAGCGAGAGCGCGGCGTTGACGGAAAGATCCAGCTTGCTCAGATCTCCCACGCGCGCACGCAGCAGGCGCCCGGCATCCATGACCAGCCAGACCGCCTGGCTTCGTTCCACCTGATACAGCTTGGTCACGTGCTTGCCGCGGCGGGCCGTGGCTGTCCAGCAAATGTTGCGGAACTCGTCGCCTTCCTGATACTCGCGCAGACTTTCAAACTCCCGCCCCATTCCGCGCTGACGAATCAGCCGTTTCTCCAGTTCGATCTGGCGGGCACGACTCAGGTAGATGTTGTGCCGGTTGGCTTCTTCCAGATCAGGGAACACGCGGATGGTCTGGCCCAGATCAACGCGCGCCCAGCGCTCGGCGAAACCGGCGCCGCTCTGGTAGCGCAGGTAGGCAGGCCCCAGCTGAACATTGCCGCGCTCCAGAGGACGGACAATGTAGGAACCTCGCGCCGACGACCGGGCTACTGCCGTAATTTGCACTGTCGGCGGTACGCTGACCAGGGACTCCGGCATATCGTCTATGATTCGGCAGTCGATCGCGGATGGGCCGTTGTTCTGAAGTTCAAGAAATACTTCGACTTCATTGCTCAAAGACGGAGGACCGGCCCATGACCGTTGCAACATAAGATGCTCTGGCCGCGGAAGCCGCGAGAAATCAATGATCCACGCGACGACAGCGCACAAGTCCCAGGCCGCCATCACCAGAAGAAACCGCAAGTCCCAGAATGCGGGTATGGACCACAAGACGCCCAGCAGGGTGACCAGAAAAAACCGCCGGCCAACGCCGAATCCAAGACGTTTGGACCGTCTGGCCTGTGCGCTCAGAGGCGCGGGCGCTAGGTGCGTGGATTTCATTACTTGGGCACCGCAACCGATGCAACGACCTCACGCAATACCTGATCGCTTTCCAGGCCTTCCAGTTCGGCTTCCGGCTTCATCATCACGCGGTGCCGCAATACGGGAAGAGCGGCGGCCTTTACATCGTCGGGAATCATGTAGTCCCGATCTTCGAGCGCAGCAAAGCCTTTGGACACCATCATCAGACTCACCGCGGCGCGCGGGCTGGCGCCCAGCGCCAGCGACGGCCAGTCGCGTGTGCGGCGCACCAGTTCCACCATGTAGTGGAACAGCGCGGGCTCCACTCGGATACTCTTTATTTCCGCGCGGGCCTGGGCCAGCAATTCCGGACTTAGCGCCGTAATATTGACGGCTGCAAGATTGTGGACGTCAAGACCCTCATGGTGACGCTGCAGGATCGCAATCTCCTGCTCCGCTTCCGGGTACGTGATCTTGATCTTGAGGAGAAAGCGATCGAGCTGTGCTTCGGGCAAAGGGTACGTGCCTTCGAACTCAATCGGGTTCTGCGTGGCGAAGACCGTAAAGAAATTCGTGAGTGGGTAGGTGGTCCCGTCAATGGTGATCTGGCGTTCTTCCATGGATTCAAGCAGCGCCGCCTGCGTGCGCGGAGGCATGCGGTTGACTTCATCGGCGAGCAGCAGGTCCGTGAACAGCGGCCCTTTGTGGACGGAAAACGTGCTGGTGGAAAGGTTGAGCACGTTGCTGCCGATAATGTCCGCCGGCATCAGGTCAGACGTACATTGGACGCGCCGGAATTCCAGATTGAACAGCCGGGCGAAACACTTGATGACCAGCGTTTTGGCAATGCCCGGCACTCCTTCCAGCAAAGCGTGGCCCTGGCAAAGAATGGTGAGCAGGCACTGAGTAATCAACTCATCCTGGCCAACGATGACTTTGGCCAGCTCAGTGCGGCCGTGGGCGAGCACCTGGGACGTTGTCTGCATGAGAAACGGTCTCCTGTCGTTCTTGCGAAATGAATTTCAAATTGTACGCGTGCCGGCTGAGTTGCTGCACCAGATCGAGCGTCTGGCCTTCCGTCAAGTCCGGACCATAGCGAGCGGCTTCAATTTGGCGCATCGTCTCCTCCAGCATTTTGTCCTTGTACCCTAAACGATCGCGGATGGCGCGGGCCAGGTCGGCGGCAGGCACATCGGGCTTTAATCCCAGTTGCCGAACCGCAGCGGAACGGAATCTGGCATACGGGACCTCCAGCGCAGCCTGGGTCGCGTTTGCCCGGAGATACAGACCTCCGAGAGTATGGACAAACTCCAACGGCGACAGCCGTTTGGGTTCGTTCCAGGCGCGAATGGGGCCATTGCGCCGCGAGTATGTAAACAGCAACGCCAGAACAATGAAGCCACATTGCGCCAGACCCCACGCCACAGGCGGCTCCCACATGTAATCGGATAGCTCGCGACGATAGCCGTGGAAATATTCGTCCCAATAGACGTGGACTTCGCGCGCCTTGCCGAGTGAGTTGAGGAGCAGTCCAAGATTACCCGCTTCACTGATGCCGGCATTGGTGAGCGGTATGCTGGAACCCCACCAGATCACTTCGCCGCGTCCTACTTTGTAGGAGACTACGATCGGCCGGTCGTCTTTTGCATAGTGGACCAGGTACTTCAAAGAATGCGAATCCCAGTAAGCCGCAGGCGTCAACTTGATCTTACCCGCGCGTGACAGCGATGAGAGTATCTTCGGCTCAAACTCTTTCCACTCCGGATCTTGCAGTGGCTCACCCTCCAAATGGACTTCCGACAAGTAAGACCCAGCGCTCGATCCAGTCACCAGTATCTTGCCGCCCAGATTCAGATAACGCTGCAAGGCGTCCTTCTCTTCGCTGGTGGGATAGTCCGACGGGTACGCGAGTACCAGCACGGAGTTGGCCGGATCGCTGGGCAAATCGCCTGGAGGCCTTTCCCATCGCTCCGCGTCATATCCTTGTTCCTGCAACAGCAGAAAAGCCACCTTGGCTCCCCGGGACTGCGCAGAATACGTGCTGGGCACGCGAGATTCCGCCTCGTTCTGCGGTACCAGCGCCAGAGCGATGATGATCGGCAGCAATATCCCGGCGGCCCACAGCATCAGGCGACGATCGCTCTTGGCCATTTTCATCGGCAACCCAATTTCTCAAGCTGACCCAGCGCATCCTGGAAATCCGCATGGCTTGCCTCGCGATGGCCGTACCAAATGACTTCAAACTTGCGGGTGAGCGCCGTCAGCGCGGGATATGCCGCCGTACGAGCATTCAGCAGCCGCAGATATTCCCGCGGGGTCCGGGCACGGTCAGGCTTCCACGATCCGCGCTCCTCGAGAAATGCAATGCCCGCCCAGTAAGCCATGTGGACGCTCTCCCGCCATTCCTGTTGTTGCGCCAGAGCGCGGGCCTCGGCCAGCCATGCGCGCCAGCCCTTGGCCGATGGCGAAAACGGAATGATCTCGCGCTGCGGGGCTATACCTGCCGGCCGCATGAGGCGTCTTATGGTCCATATCGCCAGCACCACGACCGCAACCGTAATCAGCAGGTAAATGAGCGCTTGGGCCACAGGGAAGTTAGTGCCGCGGACCGAAAAAAGTTTTGTCAGGACCCTCTCGAGCCAGTGGAATACCTTGGCCAGCAGAAGATCAAGAGCGCTCGGGCCGCCGACTTTGGAGAATTCGCGACGGGCAAGAATTTCCTTCACCTGTTCGCGAGCATGGTCCACGTCTGGCGGCTGGCCCTCGAAGGCCGCAGCTTCATCGGCGAGATACTTCAGATGGTCCTGAATTTCCTGAATCAGTGCCTGTTTCTTTTGCGCGTCGGCGGTCGTCACCCCTGCTAATTCATGCTTCAAGCTCTGGTAGCTTATGGAGTACTCGCCGGCGCCCACCTTTACGGAAACGTGGTCGGGAAGATCCACTTCGATTTTTCCCGCACGTTCCGGATGGTCCTTGAGTGAATCCACTTTCTGGGCGAGGTCGCGAAGCTGCTGACGGTATTCCGAAACGGAAACCGTGGCGGCATGGACCGGCCGGCCCCAGAAAAGCACGGGCAGCAATAGACACGCGGTCAGGCACGTTCGGCGGTAGTTCATCCTATGGGAGGAGCAGCGGTGGCCGCTTGTACGGGCGCCGCCTGATCAATAGTTCGCATCATTAACTGAAGGTCAAAGGCTTCTTTGCGGACACGCTGATCATAGTACACCAGTGCAATGGCAATGGGCGCAATGGGGCCTGCAAGCACACCGGCAACGAACGATCCAACTTGCTGAAGGATGAGCGCGAGCAGAAACGACTTTTTCAGGACCAGAAATGTCGCAAGAATCTGTGCGGGAATGGCGAAGGCCAGCGTCAGCCCGAAGGCCACTACCCACGCGAGGAAGTACAGCAGGAAAATACGCCACATGGAGCCTTTGGCCAGCCAGAAACTCCGCTTCATTGCCAGCAGCGGCCCTATTCCCTCGATGAGAGCAGCCGGCACGGAGAGTGAGAACCTGAGATAAAAATAAAAGGCCGCAAGTAGGCCGAAGATCGCGATCGACACCGCCAAAACTACGACTATCACCATCACGGCAACTGCTCCGCCGCTGCCGCCAGACAGCGTAGGTATCACGACCGCCGCCAGGACACCGGCTATTCCTCCTCCTACGCCACCAATAAATGACTGGCCAATCAACACCAGAACAATGATCGCCAGGACCGTGCCAAAGCGGGAGAGGACTTTCTTGTAAGACTCAACGATGGTCACAGGCTCGTCCAGGTGCGCTTTGGAAACCGCATGAACAGTGGCTCCGACAGCTATTGCGTTTCCAATGACAATGACCAGTATGTAGCAAATGAACCAGAGCAGTGCAAGCACAACCACAATCTCGGGCGACGAGACGGCCCTGCGTCCGGGTTGGGGCGGAAAACCCAGAGCAGCAAATCCAAACTGCATGAGCACAAGCAAAGTGGGCGCGATCGCGCCCACCCCGGCAAACAGCACAAAATTCTTGCGATAGAGAAAGAATGTACGGTCCAGGAGCTGCGAGGTGCTCAGGGGCCGCAAAGTTGAATCCATAACGAGGCACCCTCTTGCCGGTTGGATGGTAGCACAAAACAATGTGCCTACAAACCATCGCCTGCTATCGCTAGGTTATGGACCAATGGCCGGTGGCGCGGTGGGAGGCGTGTCCGGCGGGGGAGGTAGCGGCGGCATAATAGGTGGCGGCGCCGCCGGCTCCCCCATCGCTTGCATCATCAGTTGCAGATCAAAAGCTTCTTTGCGCACGCGCTGGTCGTAATAGACCAGTGCTATCGCAATTGCGCCGATGGGTCCGGCAATCGTTTTGGCAAGGAAGCCCGCAACAAACCCCCATATCTGAAAAGGCAGAGTTGGGGGGTTATGGAGACCAAGGGCAATGTAGTTGGGAATGGACAACGCAAATCCAATCGCGGCCGCCAAAATTCCCGCCAGGAGATAAATCAGGAGAATGCGCCAAAGGGCTTTCTTGGACAGAAACGAGCTGCGCTGAAGCGAGGCGATGACGCCGATACTCTCGACAACGCAAGCGGGAACGGCCAGAGAGAATCGGCAGTAGACATAAAACGCCAGCACAAAGCCGGCTATCAATAAGGGAAACCCGAGGCAGCAGCTCACAATTCCTCCCACGGGAGCATTACCGCCTCTCAAGAGAAATAATGGGACAAGAAAAACCGCGTACGCCGCTACCAGAACGACTCCGGCCATAACAGAGATCAGGAGTATGATGCCAATAATTCTCAGCGTCAGGGAGCTAACAGCCCGATAAGACTCGACAATAGTCACAGGATTTCCCAGATGAGCGCAGGACACCGCGTACACGGTGGCCCCAGTGGCCAGGGCAGAGCCGAGCAGGTATACCACCAAAAATACTACTCCGGAGAGTACGGCAACGAGGACGACAGCTATGCCGGCTCGCTCCAACAGTTGCCCGGCAAAACGCCCCAGAACCAGTGCGATAAATTGCACCACCAGGAGCATCCCTGGCGGAAGGGCGGCGATGCCGGCAAACAGGAGGAAGTTATTTCTATAGAGATGAAAGGTCCGGTCCAGCAGCTGAGAAGTGGACATGGGTCGTAGAGTTGTATCCATCGATCTAAGTCCTCCTGGCTGCTTAAAGGGCCGCATAGTACCACAGAAATAGACGCTGCTGTTCTGCAAAGTCCCGCATTCTGCTAGGATTAGCAGCTTTATCAAAAGGGGTGGACCATGAAACGTTTCTTCGGGATCGCTTTACTGCTCATATTGGCAGGTCTGGCCGCAGGGCAAGATCAGAGGCCAGCGCCGGGAAAAGTCAAAGTGCTGCTCTGCGGTGCGCTCATTCATCCCGGCACCGGCCAGGTGCAGCACAACGCGATGATTGTCATCGAGGGCGAGCGCATCCGCGAGTTGGCTGAGAATTCAACTCTGCCGGCAGGTGCGCAGGTCCAGGTCATCGATCTTTCCGACCACACCTGCCTCCCCGGCCTGATTGATACCCATACCCACACGCTGCTGCAAGGCGACATTACCGCCGCGGACTATGACGAACAGTTGTTGAAGCAATCCGTTGCTTACCGCACAATCCTGGGCACGCGGTCCGTGCGCCGCGCGCTGGAGTATGGCTTCACCACCATCCGCGACCTGGAAACCGAAGGCGCCGGCTACGCGGACGTTGATCTGAAGAGAGCGATCAACAACGGCATTATTCCCGGACCAAGAATGCGTGTGGCCACCCGCGCCATGGACGTGACCGGCGCTTATCCTTTGCAGGGTTATGCTCCAGACGTGCCGGTGCCACACGGCGTCCAACTGGTCGACGGTCCGGACAACGCGCGCAAGGCCGTGCGCGAGCAGATCAGCTATGGCGCTGACTGGATCAAGGTATATTCCGACCGCAGTTATTTTGTGCGTTCCGATGGCGTGCTCGATGACATACCCACCTTCACTCTCGATGAATTGCGCGCCATCGTGGACGAAACCCATCGTCAGCGGCACAAGGTAGCGTCGCACGCGATGGCCCTGAATGGCGTCCACAACTCGGTGGAAGCCGGCGTGGACTCGATTGAGCACGGAAACTACATTGCCGACGCCGACATCAAGACCATGGTGCAAAAGGGAATTTACTATGTGCCCACCATCTATGTGGGCGAATACGTGGCCGAGGGCCGCGCTGCCGCAGGCGCAAAGGTCTGGCTGGAGATGCTCAAGATCCACCAGGAAACTTTTCATCGCGCTTTGAATGCAGGGGTCAAGATCGCATTCGGAACCGACGTTGGCGGCTTCGACTGGGGTATCAATCCCGCCGTTGAGTTTCCCTACATGGTCAAATACGGCATGACGCCGATTCAGGCCGTGCGCTCGGCCACCACGACCGCCGCTGAAATGCTGGGCATGCAGAATGACGTAGGCAGCATTTCCGCCGGCAAGTATGCCGACATCGTGGCGCTGAAGGGCGACCCGCTTGCCGACATCACCTTGTTGCAGAAAATTGACTTCGTGATGAAGGGCGGGGAAATCTACAAGTCAGCGGTACACTGATAGCCAGGACGGGGAAACGAATGAACAGCGCCCGCGCGCGTACCGCTTGGTTGCTCTTTTCTTTGTGCTTCGCTTTCATCGCGCCGGCAACGGCGCAGATTATTCCCATGCTTACGGTGATGCCCATGCCTGCGAAGGTCCAGCCTGGCCCTGGCAGGTTCTTGATCAGCCAATCATTCAGCGTGGGATTCAGCGGGCACAAAGATCCAAGGCTGACCCGCGCGGCCCTCCGCTTTCTAAAACACATGTCGGAGCGCACCGGCATCACGGTGGCCCCAATATCTGACGATCCTCACGGCAATTTCATTCTTCACTGCAGCGCGGCTGCTCAAGAAACTGTAACTCTGGGCGAAGATGAGTCCTACCGTCTGCAAGTGACTCCCAACGAAGTCCGGTTGGATGCTCCTAATTCTCTTGGCCTGATGCGAGGCATGCAGACTTTCCTGCAACTGGTGCAACAGGATAAAGATGGCTTCTCCGTTCCCGCGGTAACCATCGAAGACCGTCCGCGCTTTCCCTGGCGTGGCCTGCTGATTGATGTTGCCCGCCACTTCATTCCCGTCGAAGTCCTCAAGCGTAACCTCGACGGTATGGAAGCCGTGAAATTCAATGTGCTGCACTGGCATCTTTCCGACGATCAGGGCGTAAGGGTTGAAAGCAAAAAGTTTTCTAAACTGCAGCAATTTTCATCCGATGGTAAGTACTACACTCAGGCCGAAATCCGCGATGTAATTGAATATGCGCGCGATCGCGGCATCCGCGTGGTGCCGGAATTCGATATGCCCGGCCACACCACGAGCTGGTTTGCGGCGTATCCCGAACTGGCCAGCGGTCCCGGCCCTTACCAGATCGAGCGCAAGTGGGGCGTGTTTGATCCCGCGATGGACCCCAGCCGCGAAACAACGTACACGTTTCTCGACAGCTTCATTGGCGAAATGGCCGCACTGTTTCCCGACGCGTATTTCCATATCGGCGGAGATGAAGTCAACGGCAAGCAATGGAACAAGAACGCCAGCATCCAGGCGTTCATGCGCAAGCACCGCTTTAAGAGCAATGGCGACTTGCAGGCATATTTCAACGGACGGCTCGAAGAAATCGTGAAGAAGCACGGCAAGATCATGACGGGCTGGGACGAGATACTGCATCCCGACCTGCCGACCGATACGGTGGTCCAATCCTGGCGTGGACAGAAATCATTGGCCGAGGCCGCGCGCCAGGGATATGCGGGACTGCTGTCCCACGGTTATTACCTTGATCTGATGTATCCCGCTGCGCGTCACTACTCGCCGGACCCGATGGACGACGAAGCCGCCAGCCTGCGGCCGCAGGAGAAAGCGCGCATTCTGGGCGGCGAAGCCTGCATGTGGGCCGAGTTCATGACCGCTGCCAATGCCGACAACAGAATCTGGCCTCGTGCCGCAGCCGTGGCCGAGCGCCTATGGTCTCCGCAAGAAGTCCGGGACGTGGGCCAGATGTATACGCGACTGGAGATCTTGAGCAAGTACCTGGACATGATTGGGCTGGCCCACAACGCGTACTATCGGCAGACTCTGCGACGGCTCGCCGGCGGAAAAGACAGCCCGGCCTTGCAGGCGCTCACCGATGTCCTTGAACCGGTGAAAGGCTATGCGCGCCAGCGCACACATGAGTACGAAAGCACCACTCCGCTGGACCGTTTGGTGGATGCTCTGCACCCGGAGAGCGACGCGGCACGGCATTTCGCCGAACTAGTGGATGGATTTGTGAAGAGTCGGGCCGGCAGCGACGCCCGCACCTTGCAAGACCAGCTCACCGCGTGGCGCGACAACGATCGTCAGCTTGCGCCGACGTTGCAGGGCAATGCTCGTTTACAGGAAGTCGTTCCGCTCTCCCAAAATCTGAGCGCCGCCGCCGCCGCCGGACTGCAAGCTCTCGACTACTTCAAAGCTGGTGGACGGGCCCCGGCAGCATGGCGTGATTCTCAATTGAACATGCTGAAGCAGGCGGAAAAGCCGCAAAGCGAAATGTTGAACATGATTGTTCCTTCCGTCCGGAAGCTGGTTGAAGCCACTGCGCCGATGTGATCGGTTTCAAACGCCAAGGCATTCACCTTGAGATTGCAGCGTCCGCCGCATTCGCAGCGCGTGGCCAAGAGTCAGCACGTCAGGACGCCATGCCGGCAACAGCAATGACATCGCCAGTCCTTCCATGTTGCAGACAATGCCCCAGGCAATCGCAACGTCGAGCAGCCAGTTGTCTACTCCGAAACCGAGTAAGGCAATGGTCGCAGTCGCCAGAAGCAGTCCCCAGAACTTGGAAAGTAAAGAATGATAGCTGGCGTTGCGGCCGAATTTCAGGAACGCGAACGCCTGCTGGCCCGCTTCTGCGAGAAGCAACATGACGAGCAGCAACCAATGCCGCTGCAGGAAATCCGGAAAGCGCAGCAGGATGACTGCGAGTATGCAGCAATAAAAAATCGTATCGGCAAGAGTGTCGGCCACGCGAAGCCGTGCACTATCAACGTGCCAGCGCCGCGCGAGCACGCCGTCAAAGATGTCCGAAAGAAGTGCGAGCACCACACCGCCGGCAAGCAGCAGACCGTTCCGTGGTTGCAGACAGATCAGTATTAGTACCGGCCCCAGCACAATGCGGAACGCCACTAGCGCCGATGGAATCTTCCACTTCCAATTCCCTGAGTATGTTTGCGGCGAAAAAAACCGTTGCACGCGGCCGCCGAGGTGAAGCGACTTTCTTGCATTCCGCAACGGGCCCGGCTCAAAGAACTTCACCACGATCGTCACCAGGGCCACAACCTTGAGCATGCGCCCTCCTTCCAATGCCGACCTTAGATGGAGTCCGACTCAGTCTCAAGCGGCAAGCTGCGGCAGCGCGGTATTGCCGCACAATGTCGTCTTAAAATCCCGAATCCCCGCATTCACAACAAGTCAAAAGAGGAGAACCTCGACATGAACAATCTCAGAACATCACGCTACGGATTTTATGCAGTACTGATCATCATGATCGCATTCACATTGGCGCTTGGCGCCACAACCACGGCCCAGTCTCGGCAGCAGTCGGCGATTGGAACGCTAAGATCGAGACCGGCAACGGCAGTGCGCGGCTGGTCGTGCACATTTCTCAGGCAGCCGACGGCAAATTGACCGGCCTGCTGGACAGCCCCGACCAGGGTGTCACCGGAATAACGATTGACTCGATCATTTACAAGGACCTCGATCTCCACTTTGCGATCGAAAGCATCAGAAGCACTTTTGACGGCAAGATCAACAAAGACAACTCGGAAATCGCCGGCGACTGGAAGCAGAGCGGCATGACGCTGCCTTTGGTCCTGAAGCGCATCAGCAAGTAACGATCACTTGGGATTGATCTTCCACCGAGTCGGCTGAAGAGGATGGTGTTCCAACTCCAGCAGCAGACACTGGGCGTACAGGCCGGGCCGGCGTCCCAGGGCGTCGCGTGCCGCGATGTGGACGCGGGTATCGAACTTCGCGTTAGTGGCAATTCTGGCGAGCGCGTCCGCCGCAGCGTCTCCGGGAATCGCGGTGATGGCCTGAATGACCTTCGGCAGCGTCCTCGCGGTGGAGTCGAGAACATCGAGATAGGCTTCCAAAGGCGGCAGGCATAAGGGATCGCTCTGGAAGCTCAGGTCGTTCAGCGCTTCCTCCTGCACGGACGGCGCGAGCGCAGGCAGCGCCTGGGCCACAACGGCTGCACTGCTCGCCATTCGGCTTTCCATCAGGACTTTCATGGCCGCCTGCTGGACCCGCGGATCGTGGTGAGTCAGGGCCGGCCCGATCTGTTGCAGAAGTTCGGGGTCTTTAAGTTCGCCGAGGATCTTGCAGGCGTTACGCGCTATATACCATTCCGGATTGCCTAAACGCTGTCGTGCAGGCCCAAGGCCGGCAGCTCCCACTCGCGCCAGCAGACGGATAAGAACAAACCGTGTAGCGGCGGTAGGCTCGGCGTCCAGCTTGGCAAACAACCGTTCCACACCGCTGGCGCCCGACCATCCGAGCAGGACAGCAATCATCCTGGTCCAATTGCTGTCCCCCCTTTTCTCCGACAAGAGTTCCAGAATGCGGTCCACGGCGGATGCCGGCACCAGATTATTGAGCGTGGCCGTGCAGCATGCGCGATGGGCGTCAGGCTTTCGGGCCGCGCTCTGCTCCAGAGCAACGCCAATGGCATGGGTCACCACAAAGTCCTCGTACAGCGCCGCGGTCTTGGCCAGGACGGAAAGAGCGTTCACCACCTGGACATGGACTACCTGGTTTAACTTGTCCGAGCCAACAGCTTCCGTGAGGCACTGGCCTGCGGTGATCCGAAATTCGCCGCTGATTCCGCCCAGGGTCCGCAACAGATCGGGAATGCGGCCTATCTCTTCGATCCTGATCTCACCATAGTCCTGGAAAATGGCGAAGTACTTGTTCCCCAGCGCCAGTGCGTCGTCCATCTTCCCCCGGTTGATGAGTTCTTTCATAAGCTCAATCAAGCGCTGGAATTCGACGATCGTGAAGTGCGTCTTCCCCAGCAGTTCGCGGAGTCTTTGCTGGGTGGTAAGCGTCATCCAGCGGATTTCCTGCTGCATGCGCTCCATGGTCTGGCGGGGCAGCGCATATTCCACCGCAAACTCCGCCAACCGGTGCGCCAGACGCGAGGCCGTGTGCGTAGTCTGCAAGCTGCGCATCAGGACGCGAAAAACCTGTTCTTCCACAATCACGGCATCTTCGCCACTGGGGCCGGTAGTAAGACGCTGTACGGCCCACCGCAGAGCGGCATCTTCAAACACCTCGGCCGTCACTTCTTCTTTTTCTTTGGGGGCCTCTATCGGTACGGACGAAGGGCCGCGATTCGGCGCCAGTGTTGATAAAACATAGTCTGGACGAATCTCCTTGATGAACCTGGCTAATTGCTCATAGGCCTTCTTGGGATCTTCGTCAGGATTTTGCAGCAGGGCCTCAAACCTCTCGTCCACGGCCTGCTGGATATCGCTCAGTCTCCCACTGCCGGCAACTCTCGGCTCGGCAGGTCCTGTGCCAGTCCCGCCGCCTGTCCCTGTACCTGTGCCCGTACCCGACCCTGGTACACCAAACGCGCCCATCTGCTCCACGCGGCTTAGCACCGTGTCGATTCCCTGAGAAAAGCCGGGATGTTGTTCCGCCATGGCTTTGGAGATCAGGAACTCTTCCGATCCCATCTCCAGCAGGGTGTCGCCGTCGTCGTTGCGTATTTGGTTCTTGTTCGCCGGAAAAATGCGCGCAAACTCCAGCGGCCGTTGCTCCATAAAAGGCAGCAAGCCGCCAACATCCTCCAGCGCCTTGGGATTCGCGGCCAGCACGGACACAACATTCTTGTAAGCCGCCAGCGTGATACCGGCGTCAAAAGTCACCGCACCAATGCCGCGTTTCAAAAACTCATTTTCAAGCGGCTGAATGGTGGACTCTGTTGTAAGAATGTTGTTGAGCAGCACGCGCTGGTCCACGAACCCGATAGTGAGATACCGGGTCTCCTTCACCAGGGCATTCAGCAAATCGTAACTAAGCTGCAGCGGGCGGACCGAGTTCGTATGCCCCGCCGAAAACAGGTTCACCATCTTGATGACCGTTTGCAACGAGCGGGCAAAACGGAGACTACGGATTTTGAACTGGTCCTTCTCTAACATCAGCGCCTACCGAGAGTACTTGCTGTCTAAATTATTACACTAGTAGGCCTGCATAAACGGGCGTTTTGGAGGAGATGGTTATACGAAGGTAACCGATGGTGAATCTTGGCAAAGACTTGTCATTCTGAGACCCCCGCTTTGGGGGGCGCAGAATGACAAGGGCACTGACACAACTCTTACTGCGAAGAACTGGCTTTCTGGTTCTTAACCTGCAGAGCATTCACGACCTGCTGCACGTTGGGAACTCTGGTGGCCACGTCCTGGGCACGGTCGCGATTGGATTGCGAGTTCACTTCGCCCGTCAGCGTGACGACACCGCTCTTCACCGCGTATCTCACATTGTCGTGCATGCTGTTTTGGATCAGCGCAGCGTCCAGGTTCTTTTCGATGCCCTGGTCCAGATCGGAATTCATCGCCTTGGCATCTTTTTCTGCGCCTTTGGGGACCACGGCAATCTGGTTCGCAACAACCTGGCCGCCAGCGTAGGATTTGGCAACGGTTTCGGCCTGGAACTTGTCGTTGTCACTGGCGACTTGTCCGCCAAGGGTCACGACGCCTTTGTCGCGGTCCTGACTCACGGAGACGTTCTTAAGGCCCGCTTGATCGAGCGACTTGCGAATACTGTCGGCAACGTCGGGTGACTTCGCTGTGTCCGAGCAACCGGCCAGAATCCCCACGACGAACAACGCGAGTACGACTACTGACAAACTAAGCTTTTTCATGTTTCTCCCTTGCTGTTTCTCTCTTGATGAATTCGAAGCGGACTCTCAAGTGGTAATTTCGCGATGGCTAGTGCGTGCTGTTGCCTTTGCATTCTGTGTGTTTGCATCCGCACGCGATGTCGAGGTTTTTCGCTGTTGCCTCGCACTCGGGGCTGCAATACTTGTCCGCTGTTGTCTCGCACGAACAAACTGGGTGAGCACATTTCTCGGGTTTGGTAGCGGTCATTGTTTTCTCCTAAGTTCGGACCAAGAGCAAATGGCCCAGCCCAAATCTTAGCCACCTGAAGAAAGTGTTTCTGTGCGGAAAGGAACACATTCCGATATTTGGTCACACAGGCCGCAGCGGTAGATGGCAATCTGCTGGTTCTGGGCGATTCTGGCTGACGTAGAGCGCTATTGACCAGAAGGCAGCGTTCCCAGTTGCTAAGCTCTGAGCTGACAGTAAAGTATTTGAAAACCCAGCCGTCTCGCGAAATGTGCGATGGCCTTCCCAATCACAACCCCAGGGTTGTTCCCGAGAAACAGTCCTGAGATTTTACGGCAATCTGGATCACCCGGCAGGGCATTTGCCGAGGAACCACGCGCAACCATGAATCTTCAAGTACGCATGCTTCTATCCCGGTTGTTCGTGCGGCCCTTTCTGCGGGCCTTTACCGTTCTCGCTGTGCCTCCGCGAATCTGGCGGGCGCGCTTGCGGTCGTTCCTGAAATATTTCCGCGGGCTCCCTCTTGCCGTCCGTACGCTCCTCGTCACAGTTTCTGTGTTCGTGATTTGTATAACCGTCACGGCAGTCGTTTTCCTCACACTCGCACTCCACTACATTTATTTTGATCGAACCAACCTGCCCGACATTGAGCAGTTCGCTGGATTTGAGTTTGCAAGCATTGGTCATGTCTATGACCTCAACGGCCAGCCGTTGGCGGAGATGTCAAAAGAGCACCGGCGCATTACGCGGTATGAGGAAATCCCAGCCGTTGTTCGTGACGCAATTCTCGCTGCTGAGGACAAGAATTTTTTCTCCCACAATGGAGTGGACTATTCCACAATTCCTCGAGTCGTGGGAAAAGTCAGGGTCGGCACCGTCCTGAACCGTATGGTACGGATAGGACGTGAAGACAAGGCTGAAAGCCTGGTCATGTTCCGGCAGGGTGGGTCGACCATCACGCAGCAGATCGTGCGCGGCTATTTTTTGCGCGATCTTACCGAAAAAGAAAACAGTAATCAGCTCCGGCCGGGCGTGCTGTCATACCTGATCGGCGCGCGCAGTGCAAAGAAGCTGGACCGAAAAGTCGAAGAAATCCGCTTAGCGGTTTGGGTGGAAGAAGAGATGACCAGGCGTTTTGGCTCAAAACGCCGGGCCAAGGAAGAAATCCTCGCGCGATACGCCAGCTTCGTCTACATGGGAAACGGGCAGTACGGATTTGCGACTGCTGCCGAATACTATTTTGGACGTCCCCTCAGCACCTTCACCATAGACGATGCCGCCAACGCCGCTCTATTGGCGGGGATTCCCAAATCCCCTCTCACGTACGCGCCTTGCGCCAAAAACGAAACGAGAAATTTGCATCGCAGAAACCAGATCCTGATGCTCATGGCGAAGCACGGTTTTTTATCTCAAGACGCCGCCCACGCAGCGGGACAACGCCCCATCCAGTGGGTGACAGCACACCCTGACGAAGTGCGGAAAGATAATGCACTGCAGGCGCCGGCAGTAGTGGATAGCGCTCTAGACGAACTCCGGGTCGGACATGGAAGCGTAAGCGTTGAAGACCTCTTTCAGGGAAGGATACAGGTTTACGCCACGGCGGATGCCCGGGTACAGCGCATTGTCAGCCAGGCGCTGGAGCGTGGCCTTGAGGCATATGAGAAGCGACATCCGAAAGCCAAGGGAATGATTCAGGGGTCGATCGTGGTCCTGAGAAACAGCGATGGCAGCATTCTCGCTGAGACGGGCGGCCGGCAGTTCTATAACCAGCGCGCCGCCTCTTACGGCGATTTTAATCGCGCTACGCAATCGCTGCGGCAGCCTGGATCGGCCATGAAGCCGTTTGTGTATCTCGCTGCTTTTCAGCGAGGGCCGTTCACCCTCGAAACCATCGTTCCCGACCAGCCCATCAGTGTTGCCGACGGGCGAAATACCAAATCGATCTCCAACTACGACGGTCGTTTCAAAGGCATGATCCCTCTCCGCGAGGCGCTTGCGGAATCCAGAAACGCGGTCGCCATTTGGCTCACCGAGCAGGTGGGGATCGAGAGTGTCCTGCAAACAGCACGCAGTCTGGGTGTCAACACACCGTTGCGTCCGTACTCTACGACTGCCTTAGGCGCCTCCGAAGTGAATTTACTTGAACTGGCGAATGCGTACCGTACCATAGCGTCCGGCAGGCGGGCGCGCCCTCACATCATCCGGCAGATTGTCCGCAATTCGGGCGAGGTGGTTGCCACCGAACTCGATGACTATGCAGTGTCTATGGATGATGGAGCGCTCTTGCTCATTCAGGAAGGGCTGCGCAGTGTGGTGCGCATGCCCAGTGGTACGGCCCACTCTCTTGACTCAAGCAGCTTTCCGATTGCCGTAATGGGAAAAACAGGGACCACCAATAACTTCAAAGATGCGCTGTTTGTCGGATCCACTTTTGGTCCTGACGGAATCACCATCGCCGTCCGCATAGGCTTTGATGACAATCACTCCCTCGGTCCAAATGAAAGTGGCGCCCGCGTTGCACTCCCGATATTCAGGCAAATCATGCTCAGCGTGTATCGGGAAAAGCTCACAGGCCCCGCACCCAAGTTCCCAGCAGACATGGAAGACAGGATTAACGCCTATCTGAAAGGCCCTGCGATTGAAGTTCCGGCTGGGCAGCCGGAGGGCCCGGCGCTGCAATCGCCAGACACTTCTTTGACCGAGTTCCACGAAGTTGCAAACCGGCCGCCGCCGCGCTGACGGGGAACGCTTACTGCCATTTTTAGCATACCCGGAGAGCTCTTGTTCCTTCGGCTTTTGAGATGAGCCCTTTTGACCAGACGGCCCAACTCCCGGTTGATACCGTTGACTTATTCTCCGTGAAGCGCACTTGCAGGCCCGAACAACCGTTTTCCGAGAACCGGATTCCAATAATTGAAGAAAATGAAGAGAGAGAGCCACCTCTATGAATACAAAACTAAAGACCAGGCTGGGTTGGATGACCGCGCTGTTCGCCGTTGCGCTGCTTGCGTTTGCTTCGCCAAAAGCCGCCGCTCAGGATGATGATCCACCGGCCCGCGTGGCACGGTTGAACTACATTCAAGGCGCCGTTTCTTTCCAGCCTGCGGGCGAACCGGATTGGGTGGACGCGGTCCCCAACCGCCCTCTCACGACCGGCGACCGGTTGTGGACGGACCGCGGGGCGCGTGCTGAATTGCATACTGGCTCGGCGACCATCCGGCTGGACAGCAACACGGGCTTTTCGTTCCTCAACCTGGACGATCGCACTGTGCAGATCGAACTCACGGAAGGATCTCTCAGCATTCGCGTGCAGCGGCTTGACCGCGACGAAATTTTTGAAGTGGACACGCCGAACCAAGCGTTTTCCATTTTGCGCGCCGGCCAGTACCGCATTCAGGCCAGCGAAGATGGCAACTCTACATTCGTGATGGTGCGCAACGGCGAAGGCGAAGCCACCGGCGGTGGCGAGACCTATACCGTTCGTTCCGGGCAGAGCGGCAAGTTCACGGGCACGGACCGACTCTACGCGGATATTTACGGTGCGGGCAACAACGACGACTTTGACAACTGGGGCGAAGGCCGCGACCGTCATGATGACCGGTCGCAATCGGCCCGCTACGTTTCGGCCGACGTGGTCGGCTATCAGGACCTTGACGACTACGGTTCCTGGCGCGCGGACCCCAATTACGGAAATGTCTGGGTTCCTACTAGAGTTTCCGCCGATTGGGCGCCGTATCGCGAAGGCCATTGGGCGTGGATTTCTCCGTGGGGCTGGACCTGGGTGGATGATGCACCGTGGGGTTACGCGCCGTTTCACTACGGACGCTGGGTAACCGTGGGCGGAAGCTGGGGCTGGGTGCCTGGACCGCGGGAAGTCCGGCCCGTGTATGCGCCCGCGCTGGTGGTGTTTATTGGTGGCAGGTCGGATTCACGAGGCGGCGGTGGTTTCGGCGCGAATGTAGGATGGTTCCCGCTCGGTCCCCGCGAAGTCTATGTGCCCGGATATCGGACCAGCCGCGCCTATGTCGACCGCGTGAACGTCAGCAACACGACTGTCAGTGTCACGATGGTCACCAATGTCTACAACAGCCATGTCACCAACAACACGACAAACATTACGTACGCAAACAAAAACGTGCGCGGCGGAGTGACTGCGGTCCCGCAGGACGCCTTTACCGGAGGCCGTCCGGTGGCCAAAGTTGCCGTGGTTGTAAACGCACAGCAAATCGCCGCAGCGCCTGTGACGTCGCGCGCCGAAGTGGCCCCGACGAAGAACAGCGTTCTGGGAGCTTCCGGCGCGGGTGCGACTCGGGTAGCGCAACCGCCGGCGGCAGTCATCAATCGTACTGTTGTAGCCAAAGCGCCTCCACCTGCGCCGCCTGTGCCTTTTGCCCGGCAGCAACAGGCGCTCGCTGCTCATCCGGGAGAGCCGCTGGTAAAACATGAAGTCGAGACTTTGCGTCCGCCGGCCGCTGAAGCCCCGCGCCCGATGGTGAAGCAGGCGCCTCCGGGGAAACCGGGCACACCGAACACAACTCCTCCGGTAGCTGCCACGCCCGGACAACCCGCAAGCGGACCGCCTGTAAGGCAGCCGGGACAACCGGCCATCGGACAACCTGGCCCCCTGCCCACGAACAAACCCGCCAATGTCCCTGCAGCGAATGCGCCGCCCAACACGCCGCCTCAAGCAACGCCCGCGCGTGGCGACCGTCCTGGTACGGTGCAACAGAATCCGCCCGCGGGAATCCGTCCCGCCCAGGAGAACCCGGGGCGTCCGGTGAATA
Organism: Acidobacteriaceae bacterium; assembly: GCA_003140235.1. Classification (GTDB taxonomy): domain Bacteria; phylum Acidobacteriota; class Terriglobia; order Terriglobales; family Acidobacteriaceae; genus Angelobacter. The sequence continues at coordinate 2,800 of PLJN01000148.1, read as the reverse complement.
GTCCGCCTGCGAACACCACAATCAACAAGCCGGAGAATCCTCCACCTCCAAAGGAAGAACCGGCCATCAAGCCAATGACGCCGCGTGATAACCGTCCGCCGGCGCAAGACCGTACCAACAACTCGCAAGGGCCACCGAATCGTCCCGGCGTGGATAACTCCGGGCGACCAGCGAACAGCCAGCCTGGGAATGCAGCCCCTAACAAACAGGGCAATCCTGTAAATGGCGAACCGGCCAACAAGCCGCCGCCATCACGTGACAATCGTCCGGCGACAGCGCCCGACAATCCCAACAAGTCTCCGGAGCCAGCCAACCGCAGAGCACAGCCGTCCGAATCTCCGGCGCCGTCCGCTCAACCGACTGACCGCAGGTCAGGGTCCGAACCTCCGCCACCAGCCAAAGCGGAACCAACGCCGCCTAAAAACCAACCGAATCCGCAGCAGACGCAGGCAGAGAAAGACCGCGAGAAACAAAAACAGCAGGACGAGAAAAAGCGGGAGGAGAAACCGCCACCGCAATAGGTTGTCGTTAACAGAGAAAATGCAGGCAGAATTCTAAAGCCAAAGGCTGGAGGCAAACGCATGTTTCACTTGATATGGTACGTTCTGATTGGGCTCATCTCGGGGGTTATCGCGAAATCGGTGATGCACGTACACATGACGCTCTTCTGGACGATCGTGGTAGGCATCATTGGATCGATCATCGGCGGCTGTGTGACCCATATGCTGTTCCGCCCCAAAAATGACCGGTATCATCCTGCCGGCCTCATTTTCTCCACACTGGGAGCGATCGCGATTATCTACGTTTGCTATAGGCTGAAGATCCATTTTCCTGAAATCTGATTTGGGTTCCATGGGGAAGGAGTCAGGAGGCCCGATCAGCGGGTGGCCGCACTTGTTTTCCCCGCTCTCTCAGGCGTCACCATGTTCAACGGTTATTACGATTTTCCCTTGCGCATGCCCTTCCTCAAGATAGAGGAAAGCTTCCGCCACGCCGCGTAACGAGTACCGTCTGTCTATGATGGGTGCAACTTTTCCGGTTTCAATAAGATCCTTCAGAACAATCAAATCTTTCTGGTTTATCTTCGCCATAACGAAACGCATCTTCTTGGTCCCCAGGAGTGACAGTAACGGCCCCAGTAACGTCGACTGGAGAATTGGGTTCCAGCCGCCTCCGGCGAAGACATAGATTCCTTTCGGCTTCAGCGCACGGCGGTAATCGAAAATCGAATGATGCGCGTTCGCAGCGAAAATGAGATCGTAACGCTGCCCGCTCTGCGTGAAATCCTCACGCGTATAGTCAATCACATGGTCGGCGCCCAATGATCGCGCCGTATCCATCTTTTTCGTGCTGCACACCGCGGTGACTTCAGCACCGAACGATTTGGCAATCTGGACGGCGAACGTACCCACACCCCCGGACGCGCCATCCACTAGGACCTTTTGGCCTTGCTGTATCTGTCCCTTGTCACGGAGACCCTGAAGGCCCGTGATTGCCGCAACCGGTACGGCGGCTGCGTTCTCGAACGATATGTTGGCCGGCTTGAGCGCCAATTTATTTTCACGAGCGCATCCATACTCGGCAAAGGCCCCACGGCACAAGCCGAAAACCTCATCGCCTGGTTTGAACTGGGTCATGTTCCTGCCAACCGCTTCGACCTGGCCGGACACATCCGCGCCTACTCGTGGGTCCTTGGGTTTGCGCAGACCAGTCAGCATGCGAATGAAGAGTGGCGTACCCCGGAAGAACCGGTCCACTGGATTGACGGAAGCCGCGTGAATTTTTATCAGGACTTCATCGTCCTTGGGAACAGGTTTTGTGACTTCCGTGAACTGCAGCTGATCCGGTGGTCCGTAGTGTGTACACACAATCGCTTTCATAAAATGCTCCTCCAGAGAAAGGCGGCAACAGCCAGTGCATGCCGCCCGCAGACTCGACCTGGCTTCATTGCTCCTTGCTTTCGGCGCTGGATGGGCCGAAGCCGCATCGTCCGCGCCAGCCTTGCCGGAATTTTTCCCGCTCTTCAGGGGTCATCTTCTCCCAGCGCTCGGCCCGGCGTTCGTCAATGCGGCGGCGGAGATTGGAACGGCCGGAACGGTGCCATCCCGATCCGCCGAAGAGGATCCGGCACAGCGCCAGCATTCCAAAGCCTTGCCAGAAGGTAATCCTGTGCCAGCCGAAGAGCGACGGCAGCAGCCAATTCCACAGGCGCATCACGATTTCCCCGCCGATGAAGATAAAGACTGCTATCCCCAGAATCGCCGCCGGAGCTATCCAAAACAATCTCTTTTTTCTACCCATGCTCATATTCAGTTCCTCATGTTTTCGTAAATTCGTCGTAAATGCTTTGCAAACGTTCACGCAGATGCAGCATCGCGTAGCGCTTGCGCGAGAGCAGCGTATTCACGCTCACGCCGGTCTCGGCGGCCATCTCCTTGAAGCTGCGTCCTTCCAGTTCGTGAGCGACGAACACTTCGCGCTGCTCGTCAGGCAGTTCGTCGATCGCGAGTTCCAGTTCATCAAGAAGCACGTTGCGGACGTAGAGCGCGTCCGGTCCGGCATCGGGCGAAGGCAGCAGGTCTTCGATCTGCAGCAGCTCGCCGCCTTCGTCGTCTTCCAGCGCTGTGTCACTGAAGCTCTCCGGCTTCTTCTTGCGGAAGAGGTCGGTGATCCGGTTACGCGCCACGCGAAACAGCCAGCCCGTGACGTGCTCGATCGGCATCAGCAGGCGGTTCGCCTCTACCAGCTTGTAGAAGACGTCCTGCAGAATGTCCTCAGCGTCGCGCGGGTCGGGCACGCG
>PLJN01000194.1 GCA_003140235.1 Acidobacteriaceae bacterium | reverse complement strand
CCCGAAAACCAGCAGCCCATCGGTGCCTTCAAACTTCGCGGCGCCTATAACAAGATCGCCTCCCTGTCGGCAGACGAGCGCAAACGCGGCGTCATATCCTACTCCAGCGGCAATCACGCGCAGGGAGTCGCCTACGCCGCCCGTGCTCTCGGCGTGAAAGCCGTCATCGTCATGCCCAATAACGCGCCCGCCATCAAGCGCGAGGCAACTGCCGCCCTCGGCGCCGACATCGTACTGGTAGGCCCCGGCAGCACCGAACGCCAACTCAAAGCGGAAGAACTGGCCGCAAAACACGGCTACATCATCGTGCCTCCGTACAACGACGAAAAGATCATCGCCGGCCAAGGCACCATGGGACTCGAGATTCTCGAAGATATGCCCGACGTCGAAACCGTGTTGTCGCCCGTGGGCGGCGGAGGCCTCATCAGCGGCCTCGCCGCAGCCATCAAGCTGAGCAAGCCTTCCGTGAAGGTCTTCGGTGTTGAGCCAGAACTGGCGGCAGACGCGCAGGCCAGCCTGCGCGCTGGAAAAATCGTGCAGTTCCCCGCCGAGCAAGTCACGCGCACCATCGCCGACGGACTGCGCACGCAAAGTGTNNGCAGTCGCCACCGCCGGATTCCTCTTCCGCGCCGACCAACTCCCGAAAACAAGGCTGAACGTGGCGATCATCTCGGGCGGAAACATCGAACCCCAAATGCTGGAAGAACTCCGCCGGTGATAAGACATTGCAAGCAACGTTTCTACAGCTAATAATCATGGATATGCGTCTTCGACTCCTTTTCCTCGCCATAGGGCTTTTCTTTGCTGCGCCACTCGCCTCCGCCCAGGCGCAACGTGGCACGCTCGTCCACGAAGAAACCATCCGCGTCTCTCCCGCTAATGACGCCGCGAAACTCGGCGAAGCTGGCCGCGGACACGAACTCGTCATCATCGAAACCAGCCGCGACTGGACACACGTTGAAGCGATCCTCCGCGAACCGAAGAAGGACGCCGACGAAGATGACCCCGAATCCGAAGGCAAGACCATCACTGGATGGGTCAACAGCAAAGCCCTGGTCAGTCTGACGACTCCCAACGGCGACAAAATTGTTTTCGGCGAGGCCGCTGATTCCGAAGATCAAGCCAGCCGCCGCCGCGGACGCCGCGACGCCGCCCAAGACGCCCTGCGTCTTTACTACCGCGTCTACGATCTATTCCCCACGTCACCGCGCGCTGCCGAAGGACTCTACCGCGCCGCCGACATCCGCTGGCAGGTCGAGCGCTCTGATGTGCTGACGCGTCCTTCCGCCCGCGAGCGCGACTCCTACATGCGCGGCCAGATCGACGAGCAGTGGATGAAGCTAGTGATGAAGAAATTTCCCGGCACCAAGTGGGCCGATTTAGCCGCCTTCCATCTCATCGAAAACAAGCTCTGCGGAGATTGGCAAGGCGCGTCGAAGTGTCCGGAAAAAGAAGCCGAGATGTATGAGAAATACGCAAAGGAGCACGAGCAGTCGCCCGCCGCGCCCGAAGCACTGTACCAAGCCGCCTGGCGCCGCTCCGCGCTGATCGAAATCTACAAAACCGAGGCCAACCAGAAAAAATCCGACGAGGCTAAGAACCGCTGCCTGGAACTGGCGCAAAGAATCGTCAGCCAGTACGCCCAAAGCGACTGGTCCTCGCGCGCCCTCACGCTGATTTTCTACGTCCAGCAAGGCGTTCCGACCTTCGGCAACGCCAGCGACTAAAGTAGCGCCGCCGTCTCGGCGGCTGTCCAGCGGGCGACTCGCCCGCTGCGCCGAAAGCGTAACGATCCCGTAAAGTTTTTCTGCGATACTGTTTCCCTAAATTTTTCGGAGGACGATTGAACGACTACCTGCTATCCCTGATCCTGGGCATTGTCGAAGGCCTCACCGAGTTCCTACCCGTCAGCTCGACCGCGCATCTGCGCTTGTCGGAAATGCTGCTCCACATCAGCCTATCCGACGGCTACTGGAAGATGTATTCCATCGTCATCCAACTCGGCGCAATCCTGTGTTTGCCAGTTTATTTCTGGAGCCGTATCACCAAGTTTCTCTCCACGTTTCCCAGCGGCGAAAACGGAAACCGTACCGCGCTGACTCATCCCCTCGGTCTCACCGCGGTTGCATTCGTCGTCACGGCAATTCCGTCGTTCCTGCTGACAAAGGTGATCGGCAAGCACCTCGAAAACATCGCAATCATCGGATGGTCGCTGCTGATCGGCGGAATCGTGATGTGGCTGGTCGACGCGCTCAACGCCAAGTCGGAAGCCGCTGGTCCCGGCGCAAGCGGAAGCCGTATCCACACGTGGAAGATGGAAGACATGAGCCTGACACAGGCAATCTGGATCGGCTTCTGCCAGATCTTCTCGGCCGTTTTCCCAGGAACATCGCGCTCCATGTCGACGATTGCAGGCGGACAAGTTGCGCGCATGTCGCGGGCCGCAGCGCTCGAATTCTCGTTCTTCGTCTCCATTCCGACGATGGCTGCCGCTACGCTTTACACCCTCTATAAATCGGTTCGGGGAAAGGGTGAGAACCCGATCGGCGTTTCGCAGATCGACGCGCATGGCTGGATCGTTCTCGCCATCGGCTTCGCGGTCTCATTCATCGTCGCCTACGGTTCCGTGGCCTGGTTCATGGCTTACGTCCGCAAGCGCGGATTTGCCCCGTTTGCGGTCTACCGGATCATTGTCGGAGCGCTGGTGCTGGTATTCGCATCCCGTCTTGCGGGATAGACGGGCACACCGACCGAACCTGGCTTCTGGCAAGGGATTTGGCCGGGAAGCTAAGTGGATACTATAGGGGTTTTCCTGCATTGTCGGAATCACGGCTTCTTGGCATAATGTAAGGGCTCTGGCCGATTGCGGCACCGAGGGATTTCGTGTCTTCGGTGTGAATCAGCCTACATGGATTATCTGGCAGGCATCTTTGTTCCCACCGGGAACCGGCGGCTCAATGAGCTGATCGGGTTCCTGATGTGCGTCTCCGCGCTCCTCCTCTTCCTCGCGCTCGTCTCGTACTCTGCACTTGACCCGTCGTGGAACAGCGCCTCGGTGCTGACCGGTTCGCATGCCGCGCGCAACTGGATCGGTGTAGTCGGCGCATTCACCGCCGACATGATGCTGCAGTTCTTCGGCATCGGCGCGTTCCTGCTGGTGATCTTCCCGACGATGCTGGGAGTGCGCTGGTTCCGCTCCATGAAAGTGCAGTCCCCGCTGGCAAAGACCCTCGGCGGAATCTGGCTGGTGATGTTCGTGCCCGCCATGCTCGCTCTGCTGCCTGGACACCTGCGCTGGATGCATGTGATTCCTATCGAAGGCCTGCTTGGACGGGTCGTCGGCGACGTTCTGATTCACTATCTGAATCTGGTTGGCGCTTACATCGTGTGCGCCACCGTGCTTGCGGTCGCTCTGTATCTCTCAACGGCGTTCTCGTTCTCGGCGATTCAACTCTGGGCTCCAACGCGGTTCGCCTTCGTCACCGCGCTGTGGAATCGCTACAAAGACTGGCAGCAGGAACGCGCCAAGAAACGGCAGCAGAAGGAACTGGAACAGCGGCGCATCTCCAAGCCCATCGTGAAGAGCCAGTTGATCCAGTCGCGGCCAGCTTCCTCTCCGCAGTCTTCCGCAACAGCAGAGCCGCGCCGCACCGGCATTGAGCGCGTGATGGAAGAGGAAGCGCCCAAGTCCGAGACGAGATCCGCATCAGCAACCGGCGGAATTCTGACCGAACCGCTGGCGGTGAACGCTGCGACCGGCGCAGCCGATCCCGAAGTCACCGAGCGCGCCGACAGCGGGAACAAAGCCAAGACCACGATGCCCCGCATCGCCGGCGGATATAAGTTGCCGTCGAGCAGCCTGCTGCAGCGTCCCGATGAGCAGCAGCAGGTCGATGCCGATGAACTCAAGCTGNNCCCGAAGCCGGCATCAAGTACAGCCGCATCACCAATCTTGTTGACGACCTGTGCCTCGCGCTCAAAGCCGAGAGCATTCTGATCGAACGCATGGCAGGCAAGAGCACGGTTGGAGTCCAGGTGCCGAACCGTCAGCGCGAAATCATCTGGCTGCGGGAAAACATCGAGTCGCAGGAATTCATGGGGTCGAAGTCGAAGCTTACAATTGCGATGGGCAAGGACATCAATGGCCGCATCGTAACGGCCGATCTGGCTGGAATGCCCCACCTGCTGATCGCCGGTTCCACGGGCGCGGGCAAGAGCGTCGCGATCAACGCGATGATCATGTCGATCCTGTACAAGGCGACGCCCGATCAGGTGCGCCTGATTCTCGTAGACCCGAAACGGCTGGAACTGGGCAACTACGAAGGCATTCCCCACCTTTACACTCCGATCATCACCGAGCCGAAACTCGCGGCCAATGCTCTGCGCAATGCCGTGCGTGAGATGGAGCGCCGACTGAAGCTGCTCGCGGCCAAGGGCGTCCGCAACATCGACCAGTACAACAAGTTATTCGATCAGAACGGCACGCCGAGTCTGTTCGACGAAGAGTCGGACGAGAAGCCAATTCCCTATATTGTCATCATCATCGACGAGTTGGCCGACCTGATGATGCTCGACTCCAGCAACGTGGAAGAATCGATCACGCGCCTGGCGCAGATGGCGCGCGCCGTGGGCATTCATCTGGTGCTGGCGACGCAGCGGCCGTCCGTGGACGTGATCACCGGTCTCATCAAGGCCAATTTTCCGTCACGCATTTCGTTCCGCGTGGCCACCAAGATCGACTCGCGGACGATTCTCGATTGCAACGGCGCCGAGTCCCTGCTGGGCAAAGGCGATATGCTGTACCTGCCGTCGGGGTCCGCGCGCGTCAACCGTCTGCACGCTCCATACACCACAGAGAAAGAAACGCACGCCGTGGTTGAGTTCTGGCGCGCCCAAGCGCAGGCGCAGTATGTGCCGAAGTTCCTGGAAGCGCCCAAAGACGAGAAGCAAGGCAGCGCAAGTGGAGACAGCGGCCACGACGAAAGCGGTAACAGCGACCAGGATGAGCATTACCAGGACGCCGTGCGTCTGGTGCTGGAGTTCGGCAAGGCCTCAACTTCCCTGCTGCAACGCCGCCTACGCATTGGCTACGGCCGCGCCGCCCACTTGATTGATCTGATGGAGCAAGATGGCATCGTCGGCGCCGCAGATGGCCCCAAGCCTCGCGAAGTCCTCAAACGACCTGATTGGCTGAACGAAGTGGAAGAGGCGCTGCGGTAGTTTTCCTTCGCATCCCGATCCCGCAACGCGGGAGAGGGAACCCTATCATCGCGACGGTCTTTTGGCCGCGAATTTACGCGAATAAACGCGAATTCTATCTTTCCCAAGGAATGATTCGCGTTTATTCGCGTCAATTCGCGGCTAAGTTTGTTCGTTTGGCGGTTGTGCTGAACTAGTCCGCAGAGACCGCAGCGCCATCACTCCTAAAACCAGCACAGCCGCAATGACTGCGATCCACAGGACTGCGGGATGCCGCTCCGACCATGGACGGTCATCCGGGCGCGGCGTGTACCCAGCGTTCAAAGCCTCTGGAGCAAGCTGGGCTGCTGAGGCTCTTGCGTCACGCTGGAACAGCTTGGCATAGTCGTATTCAGGGGCCGCCAGTTTTTCGTCGCCGTAGTAGAGAACGATAGGACCGGCGAGAGATGCTGCGTTCAGGTCAAAATATATCCTCCGCTCGTACTGCTGCAGATGGACACCGCTAATCTTTAACGGCGGGTCGTCGCCGTTGTGAATCATGACCTGGAACGTGCTCGGCCATGTCCCGGCAAGCTCGATATTACTTTGCTCGGAGTCAATCTTCTGCCCATCGCGCACCATGTGGATGCGGCTCAGTTCTCTGGTCTCCGTGCGGCGTTGTATTTCGTTTCCCAGCCATCCCTCCGTTGCGCTCTGGATCTCCACCACGCGACGAAAGTTCGGCTGCGCCGGGTCAATCGTAAAGCTCAAGCGTTCGATTGGGACCCCGTGGGTCACGGTGAAAGTCAGGACGGTATCTTTGCCCTGCTGCTCCTGCTTCATCGACTGGCCCACATCGCGCCAGACGGCCTTCTCTTCTTCCCGCACCGCCGCGAATGCCCTCTGAATATCGGCCGGGGCGACGGGACCGTCAATCGTGACGCGCAGATATCGGAATGTGGTGAGCGGAAGCCGCAAAGTGCTGTTGTGTCCCAGGCTGTCATTCGAGAGATCGTAGAAGATGGTCCCGCCCAGGTCAGTCCAGTGCGGGCCATGCAGATCGTCGTGACCTTCGGCGCGGACATGCGCGACAAAATTCGTTGTCGCCAGCCGGATGTCAATGCGGTCATACTCCTCTATGCCCGCCATGTCGAGCAGGAATTGCGTTTTGCCGCGAATGCGGCCTTGCTGGAAAAGTTTTATGTCTCTGGATTCACCATGCAGGGCTCCGCGCTCCGTGGTGGTGGCATAAGGCGCCTCTGTCTCGCCGCTGAAGAGACGCAGGTCTCCCAGATCGGCGCGGGCATGCTCCCAGATGGCGTCATCCACTGCAACATAGTGCTGGCCCGCACCCGTGACTTGCATGGGACGCTGATACTTGCAGTAATGAATGGAAGAGCCGGCGAACATCGCCATCGCCGCAAAAACGAGCACACCTTTCATGCCGAAGCTCTTCATGCTCAAAATAGTCATTGCAAAGTCTCTGGAGTTGTCTTGGCGGTCGGCCGTGTGGAAAGCTGCAGCCAGCCACGCTGATAGACAAACGAAATACCCAGCAACACAACTCCCAGCCCAATAAAGCTCAAGATGCGATAGCCGCGGTCGAGTTGAGAAGTGTCGAACAGAAAGATTTTGGCGATGGTAAAGGCGATCAGTACGAGTGCCTGCCAGCGCACAAACGCAGTCTGCTTCCAGAAACCCACCATCATCAGCAGCGCTCCATAGACCAGCCAGATCGCTGAATAACTGAACGCACGGGCAATGTCCAGCCGCTGATACAAAGGAACGCCGTACTGGCTGAGTGCCTGCTGGCGGCTGAAATAGTCACCGGCTTCCAACGTGAGCGCAAGCAGCGCCAGAACGTTGAACGCGACCGCCGCCATCTTGATCAGTGGCTTTTCCTGCTTGTAAGCGTACCGCTCACCCGCCCACACAATTCCGCCGAGAACGGCGAGAGCAACCAGATAAGTCACGAACCGGGCATTCAAGAACAGATGGTCCGTTGTGTAGTTGTCGATGATTACCAGGCGGATGATGGCCAGGGTGAGAGTGCATCCGGCAAAAATCCGCACCAGGTTCGTTTTGGTAGTGACCGCGATCCACAGCAGCACGGCCGATTCGAGCAGCCAGCCGATGGTGATCCAGTGCGCGTCCAGTTTCAGAGGGATGGCGATGGTGAGAAAGCCGATCGCAATCGCCACATGCAGCAGATTGATGACCTTCGTGGCGTCTGTTGGCGCTGCTGTGCGGTACTTAAATAAGCTGGCCAGCAAAAGATAAGCGGCGGCCAGTCCAAGCGCGTACCAGGTGAGCGTGTTCTTTTCGCCCTCGTACATCACGACCAAACAAAGGAACACTGTGGCGGCGTTGAAGAATGGCAGCAACGTGAGAGTGACGGACGGTCCTTTGTACAGCCGCGATTTCTCGTGCGGCGTCACCACCGGAATGGCGGCGAAAATTGCGGCGAACAATAGCGTAAACAGCACCGTAAGGCCGCGCTGTGACTTGCTGTAGTACTCGCTGAACCAACCGATATACAGAATCTGAGTGCCAACAAAGCTGGCCCAAAATAAACGCCGCCACGGTTTGAAAGCCGCCATGGCCAGGACAGCGAGGTCGAGCAATCCGACATAACAAAACAGAACAATCTCGTGGTTCTGTCCGGTGGAGAGCGAGATGGGTGTAACGAAACCGCCGATCAGCGCGTAGAACGCCAGAAGTTGAGCGTCCTGAGTCAGTGCCATCACGATGGTCGCGGACGTCACAACGATCATGGCAACAAATGCCATGTCCACCGGAATCAGAGCGGGCTGGAAGAACTGCGCCGCCGCCCACAGGGACAGATACATGATCCCGATACCGACGGCTTTCAGGGAATAAGAAAACGCCTTGTAGTTCTTGCGGCGAAACACCTCGCTCCAGACCACGATGGCGATGCCCGCGATCAATCCGATCGCCACGCGGCCACTGGCTCCGATCCAATTGTTGTCGAAGGCATACTTCAGGAAATACGTGGCGCCACAAAGAATCGCGACGATTCCAATGCGATTCAGCCAAACCTTACCGATCTTGCCTTCCAGGTCGCCAGTGCTTGCGGGCTTACCGGCAATGCTCGATGGAGCAGGGCGCTGAGCCAGTGGTGCTACCGCGGCTGCGGTTGACGCGAAGGATGGCGCAGAAGGAGCCGGTCTGGCAAGAGGCGGCGGTGGTACGGTAATCGCAGGCTCAAGTCCAGCTTTTTGTTCCAGGCGGTAAATCCGCGAAGTCAGCGCGCCGAGTTGCGCTCGCAATGCTTCTAGTTCGTCTGAATTAGCCATGCGCGTAAAGCTAACGCATTCAGGGGCGTTTGAGCAATTAGCTTTTTCTGAAATCCCGAAGCCGCGAAGCGGAGAGGGAACCCTATAGCCGCGAGAATTTTGGAGTTCGAGAAGAAAAGATCGTTGCAAATATTCGATCATTCAAGTTTATAGGGACCCCTCTCCCGCTCCGCGGGGTTCGGGGTTTCAGAGAATGCTTTCAATTCCACTTCAACCCGCGCAACTGCTCCAGATTCACATTCCCGCCGCTGAGAACACATGCCACTTTCGACCCGGCGGGTGCTTTGATCAGACCATGAAGAAGGGCGGCTACTGGCGCGGCGGCCGCACCTTCGACTACGAGTTTGCAATGTGCCATGATCCAGATCATAGCGTCGAAAATATCTTTGTCCGGCAGAGTAACAATGTCGTCTACAAAACGCTGTACCACGGAGAACGTGGTTTCACCCACGCGCTTCACGCGCAGGCCGTCAATCACGCAGTCGATTTTGTCGAGCGTGACCACATGTCCGGCTTCCACGCTCTTCTTCATGCCCGGTCCGTCGGACGATTCCACACCAATGATCTTGATCTTTGGATTGCAGGCCTTCAGCGCAATGGACACGCCGGAGATCAAGCCGCCACCGCCAATGGGCACAACAGCGATATCAATCTCGGGAAAATCTTCATAGACTTCCAGCCCCAGCGTACCCTGGCCTGTGATCAGCTGAATATCGTCGAACGGATGAATGTAAGTCAGCCCGCGTTCCTGGCTCAACTGCTTGGACTTTTCGTTGGCTTCATCCCAGATCATCCCGTGTTGTACAACTTCAGCGCCGTAGGCGCGCGTGGCGTCCACTTTGGATTGGGTTGCGTTGCTGGCCATCACGACTACGGCCTTCATTTTGTAAACGCCCGCCGCCAGCGCGACACCCTGCGCATGATTGCCCGCAGAAGAACAAATCACGCCGCGCTCACGCTGTTCCGGCGTCAAATGTCGGAACTTGTTCAGCGGCCCGCGAAGTTTGTACGACCCGCCTTTCTGAAACATCTCGGCTTTCAACCGGACATCAAATCCGGTGCGCTCACTGAGCAGGCGCGACGTAAGCAAGGGCGTGTGATAGGCGAAAGACGAAACAACTTTGGCGGCGTCCTGAAATTCGGCCAGGGATACCGTTGGGGCGCTGATGACTTCGGTGGGCATGAGAGATTCCTTTTACTTATTAGAGAAAACCAGAGTTTATCAAAGCGTCTGAGAGAATCACCCGCCTTCGGGCTCCCTTGGAAAGACGAGGGTTCTTATATCCGTTCCAGATGATAATGCCTTGCGCCGGCAATTATTTCCATTTTTACTCTCATCCGGTAATTCTTCCCGAGAACATCGCTGGCCATGAATGTTTGGGCCACGCTGTGAATGGCGAAAAACGCAACTTGATTTGAAGGCAACGTAATATCGGTGCCGGGAATGGCATAGTCCTGCTTTGATTTCTCCAGCAGAAGCGCAACTACAAATCGCGGATCAAAGTGAGCACGAATGGCTCCTCCCTTGAAATCTTGAATTTGCATAACGGAAATCACTTTGACATTGATTTCACCGACGCGCTCGTTCATGTTGGCGCCGCCGTTTGATTGTCCGTGGGAGCACAAAACCAACGGGCAGATGAGCAACAGCAGGCATGGGCCTCTGAGAAGCACAAAACGGTTTCTTGGAAAAGGTTTCATATCTGTCCTTTTCAAGGCTGGCTAATAGAACGCACCGCATCCAACGTTCGCACACAATCCTCGCGGCTGATGTCCAGGTGGGTCACAAAGCGCATCTGTTGCGAATCGATTCCAGCGGCCAGGACGTTCTTGCTTGCCAGCTTGCGACTGAATTCAGCCGTATCCATTCCCGTGCCGTTGACGTCGAACACCAGAATATTGCTGACGACCTTCTTTGCATTGATCTTGATTCCCGGAATCGCAGCCAGACCTTCCGCCAAAAGCTGCGCGTTGTCGTGATCTTCTTTCAGACGTGCCGGCATTTTCTCCAACGCAATCAGTCCGGCCGCAGCCAGAATTCCGGATTGCCGCATTCCGCCGCCGAGAGCTTTTCGGAACACCAGCGCTCTCTCAATGAATTTTTTACTGCCCAGAATCATGGAACCCACAGGCGCGGCCAGTCCCTTGGACAGGCAGAACATCACCGAATCAACTTTCCGGGCAATCTGGGCCACGGAAATGCCCAGGGTGGTTGCTGCGTTAAATATCCGCGCGCCATCCAGATGCACCGGCAGGCCGGTGTCGTGGGCACCGTCGCAGATTTCGTCAGCGACCGCCTGCGGATAGACGGTACCACCTGCCAGACTGCCGGTGTTCTCGAGAGCGATCAATCCGGTCTGTGCGCGGTAGTATGCGGGCGGCGCAATCTTCTTTTTGATCTGCTCCCACGAGAGTATGCCGTCTTCCGCGGAGATGGTGCGCGGCTGGCATCCGGAAAACGCCGCTACCGTTGCGGACTCAAGATTGATGAAATGCGCCCGTTCTTCGCAGATGATCTCCTGTCCGTGCTGCGTGTGCACGCGGATGGCGATCTGGTTGCCCATGGTGCCGGTGGGCACAAAAAGCGCGGCTTCTTTCTCGAAGATTTCGGCGGCACGCTGCTCCAGACGATTGACGGTTGGGTCTTCACGATAGACGTCGTCCCCGACTTCAGCTTCCGCCATGGCGCGGCGCATCTCCGGCGTGGGCTGGGTGACGGTATCGCTGCGAAGATCAATGTGGGTCTTCGGCCTGGGTTGCATTGAGTTTGTGGTCATTATTTTCCTTCAACCGCCAAAAGGCTGCGCCCTTCGATGAATCTTTCAAAGACCTCATTGGAGAGCATGCGTCCGCGCGGCGTCAACCGCAGATTATTTTCCGTGCGGACCAGAAGGCCGTTGCCGATCAGTTCGTCAATCACTTGATTGTAATCATCCAAACGATCTCCGAACTCTTTGCGTAGACGGTCCAGCGAAACTCCGCGATTCAAGCGTAAGCCCAGAAAGAAGCTTTCTTCAATCGCTTGTTCAGTTGTCACAGGGCTGGCTTTCGTCTCAGCTGCGGTGAAATATCCGTCAAAGGAATCCGTGGTGGCAAAGCGCCAGCCTTCAATACCTTCTGATCCGTCTGCCGCAGACAACATGGAATGGGCGTCAACACCAAATCCCATATACGGCTGTCTGGTCCAATATTTCAAGTTGTGGCGGGATTCAAAGCCGGCACGGGCGAAATTTGATATCTCATACTGCTCTACGCCAGCAGCGTTCAGGCGTTCGCAAGCTGCCTCGTAAAATTCGGCTGTAAGGTCGTCATCAGGAGCAAAGTGGGCATGGTACTTCGTTCCACCTGCCATCAGTTCCCTGCCCAGGCGTGAGTCTTCATCCACTTCAAGCATGTAGACACTCACATGCGGAACTTCAGTCGCGATTGCCTGCTCTATCGAATAAGTCCAGCTCTCGCGCGTTTGATGCGGTAATCCGGCGATCAGGTCAACATTGATATTGGTGATACCACTTCCGCGCAAACGCGCAATGTCGTCCAGTATGGTTGCCCGTGTGTGCAGACGCGCCACGGAAGCTGCTTCTTTGTCCACAAACGACTGCACTCCCAGGCTCACACGATTCACACCGCAGGAGAGCAGCGTTGCAATCACGTTATCTGTCAGCGTTCCCGGAGCGCACTCCACCGTGATCTCTGCTTTTGCATCGACTTGAAATTCATTTCGTATAGCAAGAAATAAGCTTTTTAACTGTTCGACTAGGAGCAGGCTGGGTGTTCCGCCGCCGAGATAGATTGAATCCACTGGCCCGGGAATTTCCGCCTGATGCTCTGCGGCGAGTGCGCGACAAGCAGCCACGTCCGCACCGAGCCGTTCGACGTAGCGCCCCATGCGATCCGCCGAAAACACACCGGAAGCGAAATTGCAGTAGGTGCATTTGGAGCGGCAAAACGGGACCGAAACGTAGACACCCAAAGACATGGATCGCGAACCTCAATCCAATCTTCGCAGGAACCGCAATGGCTTTACAACCGGCTTAGCTAACAACGGTTGCTGGAACAACGCGCTCCAACGCAGCCGCCAGCGATTTGCCGCTGACTGGCTTGGCCACATAATCATCCATTCCCGCGGCGATACAGCGTTCGCGATCTCCCGACATGGCGTGCGCGGTCATGGCAATAATGGGAATGTGAGTTGCCGAGTTTTCTTCACGCCTTCGGATCATAGCAGTGGCTTCCAGGCCGTCCATTTCCGGCATTTGCACGTCCATAAAAATCAGGTCGAAGGTGTGACGCCCGTGGATCTCCAAAGCGTCCTTGCCTGACGCTGCAATCATGACTGTGTGGCCCATCTTTTGCAGCATGCTCACCGCGAGCCGCTGGTTGATCGGGTTGTCCTCCGCCACCAGGATTTGCAGTTTGTCGCCGGACTGCACCGGCGTGACACTCGCGGCATGGGGCGATGCCAGCGTCCTTTTCTCGCGTGCCAGCGCTTTGCGGACCGCCTCCTGCAACTCGGATTCTTTGATGGGCTTGACCAGATACTGCTCGACTCCCAGTTCGCGACAACGCTGTGCGCTGGTCACCTGGTCCGCCGAACTTAGCATCATGATCGTCACTTCCGCTGTGTGCGGATGAGCGCGCGCGCCCTCAATCACCTGAAACCCATCCATGCCGGGCATCTGCTCATCGAGCACAATGAGCTGGAACGGTGCGTTCTTCGAGTGCAGGAGCATCTGCAGCGCCACTGCTCCCGAATCGGCGGTGTGGACTTCCATCATCCAGCGCGTTGCGATCGCCGCGAGAATGCGAAGGTTGGTTGCATTGTCGTCCACAATCAGCACGCGGAGACCGCGCAACTGCTCCGCCGGCACGAGTACAACCGCGTCTGGGACCACCGGTGATGAGCCCAGATGGACGGTGAAATAGAAAGTGCTTCCCTGACCATGAGTGCTCTCCACAGATAAATTTCCACCCATGAGTTCCACAATGCGCGCTGAAATCGCGAGCCCCAGACCAGTCCCGCCATATTGCCGCGTGGTTGAGCTGTCCGCCTGCTCGAAGACCTGAAAGATTTCTTCGTGTTTTTCCGCTTGGATGCCGATGCCGGTGTCTTTCACAGCAAATCGCACAAGGGCCCCGCGATCATCCTGCTCATGCACGGTTGCTGAAAGCACTACTTCTCCGGATTCGGTGAACTTGATCGCGTTGCCGACGAGGTTCAAAATGACTTGCCGTAGGCGCGCGGCATCGCCCACCATGTGTGACGGCAGCGTTGCATCCAGATCAAGAGCAAGTTCCAGTTCTTTGTTGTGTGCGGCAGGCGCCATTGTCTTTAAGGCGTCCCCGATCATGTCCGCAAGATTGAAGGACACCGGATCGATCTCCACTTTTCCCGCCTCGATCTTTGAGTAGTCCAGAATGTCGTTGATGATCACCAGGAGCGCGTCTGCGGATGTCTTCACGAGTCCAAGAAAGTCACGTTGCTCTTCGCTGAGATCGGTGGCCAGCGCCAGTTCGGTCATGCCGAGGATCCCGTTCATCGGGGTGCGGATTTCATGGCTCATGTTGGCAAGGAATTGTCCTTTGGCGTTGGTGGCGGCTTCCGCCAGCTCTTTGGCGGACAGCAGTTCTTCCGTCTGCTGCTGCAACTGGAGGGTACTTTGCAGCAGTTCCTGTGTCCGCGCGTCTACCATGGTCACCAGCTCGACCTCGCGCTGTTTCACACGCCGCCGGTTATTCTTATAGAGCGCCGAACCCAGAAGCAGGGCCGCAATCAGCACCATGCCCCAAAACCAATACGTCTGGTAAAAATGCGGTTTCAGATAGAACGAGAACGATGCTCCGGTCTCATTCCACACACCATCGTTGTTACTGGCAATCACGCGAAAGCGGTACTGGCCGGGAGGAATATTCGTGTAATACGCCGAGTGCCGCGAACCTGCACTGACCCAGTCCTTATCAAAGCCCTCAAGCTGATACTTAAGACTTACCTTTTCCGGAGACACAAAGCTCAAGCCGGCAAAATGAAATTCCAGAGCGCCGTCTCCCGCCGCCACTTTGCTATTGGCCTGGATTGCCGCCTTGTTGGCCAAAACCTTTTCGATCACGACAGGGGGGGCCAGACTGTTGACCGGAATATGTTCCGGATCGATTTCTACCGCGCCGCCGAGGCAGGCAACAAGGAGTTTTCCGTCGGACGTTTTCCAGCCTGCGGGCCCAAAACCATCACCATTGCACTCGGCGTTGAACATGCCATCCGCGACGCCAAATAACTGGTAGGTGATCCGCTGCACCTGCCCGGCCGCAAAGCTGTTGAGTTCGCTCTTGCGAACGCGCACGATGCCCCGGTTGGAACTCATCCACAGATACCCGGACGCATCTTCGAGGACAGTGAACGTGTTGTCATCGAACATGCCCTCCTTCACCGTGAACTGGGTAAACTTGCCATCTGCATAACGCAAGAGCCCGCTGCCAGCAGTGCCGAACCAGAACACATGGTCGGCATCTTCATAAATGGCATCGAGCTGAGCAACGCCTCCTCCATTTGCAGGAAGACTGATCACCGAGAATTTTCCTTGAGCGAGACGAACAAGGTTTCCGTCCCCGCCGAACCACATATTGTGCTGCGAGTCCTCGGAGATGACGACGGCTGAATTCCAGGGCAGACCGTCCTTCTTTGTATAGGTGGTAAATTTGTTGTGCTCGAATTTGGCTATGCCACCGCCGTCCGTGGCGATCCACAGCGCGTCATTATGGTCAACGTACAAATAACGGATGGCGGTGCCGGGCAAGCCATTCTTTACGGTATAGGTGGTGAATTTACCGTCCTTTAACCGGTTCAGCCCGGCTTGCTGTGTGCCCGCCCAGATGTTGCGCTGCCGGTCTTCGACGATGGCCGAAATGTCGTTGCTTCCCGGGCCCAGAGGGTTGCGGAAAACCGTCACGTGCCCGTCCCTGATGCGGTTCAAGCCTTTGTTCGTGGGCACCCAGATGCTGCCGTCGCGGCTCTGGTAGACACCATTCGCTTGCGAACTGTTTAGTCCCATGGCGGCGCCATACATGCGCACTTTCCCCTTCATCAAGCGGTTCAGGCCGGCGCTGAGTGTTCCGATCCATACGCTCCCTTCGCGGTCCTGATACAGCGACATCACACCGTCATCGCTCAGACCTTGCTTGCTATTGAAGCACTCAAAACTCTCTGTTTGCAGCCGGCATGCGCCGGCGCCCAGCGTACCGGCCCAATGGTTGCCGGCACGGTCCTGATAAATCACCGTCACAGCGGCAGCGGGAAGACCCTCGCGAACACTGTAGTGCCGGATCAGGAGGCCATCCCTCAATACGAAAATCCCCTGATCACTGGTGCCAATCCACAATTCACTCGCGCGATCATAGAGCAGCGTGTTCACTGTCGCTTTTTTAGGAAGCTCGATGTTGATCCGTGTGAACACGCCGTTCGCATAACTCATGACTCCATGCAATGTGCCGACAAACAGCCGCCCGCCCGGGCCGGTCGTCATGGAAGTAATATTCTCGGAGAACCCGGCGTCTTTGCCGTACTTGATAATTTCACCCGAGGTCCGAATCCGGTTCAGTGCATCGGGGGTTGTTACCCAGATATCTCCATCGTTGGTCTCGGCAATTCCCAGCACGATGTTGTTGGCCAGACCGTCCGCAGCGGAGTAACTGCGAAAAACGCCATTCTGGTAGTGCACCACACCGCCACCGCGTATCCCCACCCATAGACTGCCGTCATGGGCGACGAAAAGCGCGGCAACGTTATCGGCCTTGAAGGCAGGGATGGTGGCTTTGTTGAAAATCGTGAAGCCTGCGCCATCAAACCGCGCCAGGCCTTCCTGGGTCGCAAACCACAGATATCCGTCCGGCGTCTGCGCAATGGCTTGCACGCTGTTCTGGGGCAGTCCGTCTGCGGGACTCCAAATCCGGTGGGCATATTGCACAAGAGAATCCGGAGTGTCCGCGGCCAATCCCGGGAGCGCAAACAAGAACACACACGCCGCCATTGCGAAGGCGCGAAACATCGCCGTTTTCTTAATTGCTGGCTGGCTCATTTTTCCTCGAGGTGGGCTCCGCAAGCGTCGAACACGATGCTGCCCTGAAAGACCAATCGGCCCAAGATCAGTAAGACTTTAAGAGTCGGCGCTAATCCGCCCGGCAAATGCGGCGTGTTGCGCGAGTTTGGTTATGATCCACAGGTGATTCAATCGGGTCGAGTGACGCAAATATCACAGTAAATGCGCTTTGAGGAGCAATAGGCAGCGAAATGTAAGTTCGGAAAGACATAATATTTGTACGAGTCCCACAAACTCGGCATCAATAAATATAGAATCAGTCCCTATGCTCAAACGTGCCGTTATTACCGGTATGGGTGTCGTAAGCCCCAACGCAATGGGAAACGCGGCATTTTGCCGTGCCGTACTAGCGGGCAAGAGCGGCGTGAAAACCATCACCCGCTTTGATACGTCCGACGTCGCTGTGAAGATCGCCGGAGAAGTCCAGGACTTTGACGAATTGCAGTGGGTGGAAGCCCGTGAGCGCAAGCACCTTTCCCGCGCGGTCCCGCTGGCCATTGCCGCTTCCACCGAAGCGATCAAGGACTCCGGGATTGACCCGCAAAAACTTTCTCTCGACGAACTGCGCGAGATTGGCGTAGTCCTGGGGAGCGGCGGCGGGGCCCAGGAATTCCTGGAGCTGCAATATCACTTGTACTACACGGGCAAGGTCAAGCAGGTCAGCCTGTTCACCGTTCCCAGCGGTACCATGGGGACCATGTCCAGTGAAGTCGCCATGCGGTTTGGTTTTCGCGGGTTGAGTCACGTCATCACCACCGGATGCACCTCATCTACTGACGGCATTGCCTACGCCCTCCGGCAAATCCAGCTCGCAATCCAACCGGTCATGCTCGTCGGCGGCGTGGACGCTCCTCTCGCGTACGGCATTATGCGGGGCTTTGGCCTGATGGGGATCATGACGGAAAAGTGGAACCACGCACCGGAGCGCGCGTCGCGTCCTTTCAGCGCTGACCGCGACGGCTTTGTTTTGTCGGAAGGCTCGTGGATGTACATTCTCGAAGACTACGATCACGCCCGCGCCCGCGGCGCACGTATGTACGCCGAGGTTGCCGGCTATGGATCGACCTGCGAGGCGTTCCACCGCGTTCGTCTGCAAGAATGCGGCGAAGAGCCGGCCCGCGCTATCCAGCTCGCCATGAAGGAAGCGGGGATTGCTCCGACGAACGTCCAATACGCCAACCTGCACGGCACCTCCACCGAACTCAACGACCGAATCGAAACCCGCGCGCTGAAACTCGCTCTCGGTGACCACGCTTATCAGGTGCCGATGTCGTCCTTGAAATCGCAAATCGGACATCCTCAAGGCGCATGCGGCGCCGCTGGCGTTGCAGCCACGATCGTGGCCATGCAACACGGGCTGATTCCGCCGACCATCAATCTGGAAACTCCCGACCCGAATTGCGATCTGGATTACGTTCCCCAGGTTGGCCGCGCCGTGGACATTGAGCATGCCATTTGTAACTGCATTGCTTTCGGATCGAAAAACTCTGCGTTGGTACTGCGGCGCGTTAGCTGACAAGTTTTAGGATTCATCCTTAAATGTCCCAGGAAGAAGAAGTACTAGGTAAAGCCTATGACAGCCGTTTGATGAAGCGGCTCATGGGCTACCTGCGTCCGTACAAGTGGCAAGCGGCCACGGCGCTGGTATCCATTCTTCTCAAAGTCTTTCTCGGACCAGACGTGATTGGCCCGTATCTCACGGCCGTTGCGATCGATAAATATCTTTCTACGTCGGGCGGCATGAAACACGCGCTACTCGATCGCTGGCTCAGCCCCAACGCGCTCACCGGAATTGCCCAGATCGCGCTGCTCTATGTGGGCTGCCTGCTCTTCAGCTTCGTGCTCGAATTTGCGCAAACCTACCTGATGCAGTGGACCGGACAAAAAATCATGTTCGACCTGCGCCGCCAGATTTTCGGCCACCTGCAAACCATGCACGTTGGGTTCTTCGACAAGAACCCGGTCGGACGCCTCGTCACTCGCGTTACCACAGACGTAGACGCGCTCAACGAAATGTTCACCGCCGGCGTGGTGTCCATCTTTGAGGACGTCTTTGTTCTGACCGGGATCATCGTCGTCATGCTGACCATGCAGTGGTGGCTGGCGCTGATCACGTTTGCTGTGCTGCCGCTGATTTTCTGGGTCACCATGATCTTCCGCAAGTCGGTGCGCGAATCCTACCGGCGCATACGGCTGGCCATTGCTCGCATTAACGCTTACCTCCAGGAACACGTAACCGGCATGATGGTGTTGCAGCTTTTCAATCGCGAAAAGCGCGCCTACCAGAGCTTTGCCAAAGTCAACGCCCAGCACATGGACGCTTTCAAAGACGCCATCATGGCCTACGCGCTCTACTATCCGGTGGTCGAATTTCTTTCGGTCATCGCGATCGCCGCGGTGATATGGTTCGGCGGAATCCGCGTGGCCGCCGGCTCGGTGATCACCGTCGGCGTGCTGACGGCGTTCATCCAATACTCGCTACGTTTCTTTCGTCCTATCCAGGACCTGAGCGATAAGTACAACATCCTGCAAGCCGCCATGGCATCCAGCGAGCGCGTGTTCAAGTTGCTCGATACGCCGCCGGATGTCGTAAGCCCTCCGCAAACAGTGCAGGCCACAGGACTAGGCAGGATCGAGTTCGACCACGTCTGGTTCGCATACAACAAACCAGAAGCAGAGGACGAAACGGAGTCCAGCAACGGAAACGCTGCTACCAACGGCAACGCGGCTTCCAACGCGGCTTCCGAAGACCAGCATGATTGGGTGCTGCGCGATGTCTCGTTCGTAATCGAGCCCGGCGAGACAGTCGCCATCGTCGGCCACACCGGCGCAGGCAAAACAACGATTATTTCCCTGCTCATGCGTTTTTACGACGTGCAGCAAGGCGCCATCAAAATCGACGGCGTCGACGTGCGCGCCATGGACCTCACCGAGTTGCGCCGCCGCTTTGGTGTGGTGCTGCAAGACCCGTTCCTGTTCAGCGGCACCATCGAAAATAACATTCGCCTGGGATCAACCTGGATCACCGACGAACAAATCGAATCCGCCGCCGAGAACGTAAACGTCGCCGACTTCATCCGCGGGCTGCCTCACGGCTTCAGCGAACCCGTCCGCGAACGCGGCAGCACGCTCAGCACCGGACAAAAACAACTCATCTCCTTTGCCCGGGCCCTCGCGCACAATCCCAAAGTCCTGGTACTCGACGAAGCCACGTCCAGCGTAGACACGGAAACTGAATTCCGCGTCCGTGATGCGCTCACCCGCATGGTCGCAGGCCGCACATCAGTCATCATCGCCCACCGGCTCTCCACGATTCAGCGTGCCAACAAAATCATCGTGATGCACAAAGGCCAGGTCCGTGAAATCGGCAGCCATCAGGAACTGCTGGCCCATCGCGGGATTTATTGGAAGCTGTATCAACTTCAATACAAGGACCAGGAGCTAGGAAGTTCGTCTGCCCTAAGTTCCCACTAACAGGGAAGAATATCTGCCCCAAATCCCTGCTAACAGGGAAAATAACAGGGGAAATATCACCATTTTGTCCCCGCCAGGCATTCAAGTCCTTGATTCCATGGGCTTTCCTCCCCCGACCGAACTCATTCGTAAGAGGGACTTAACAGGGAGGTAACAGGGAAGGAACAGGGGAAATTCAGGAGCATCCGCCATCCTGCTCTGCTTTGGCTGAGTGCTGACTGCTGATTGCTTCCTCGCTTAATTGTCAAAGACCTTCCGGTGGTCCGCCTGGGGGGGCCGGTTTGAAGGCTTTTTCCGGCTAGTAGCTAGTGGCCAGCAGCTAGCAGCTTCCTCAAAAGGCTTACTCTACGACAAGAATAAGAAACTGAACAGGCAACAAAAACGATTTTTTAGGGCTGTTTTGTTTCCGGAGATGTGCGGCTTTTCGCAGGGGTGAGTTGTTTGAAAGGTCGGCAACCTTCAGTCCGGACTAAAGAAGATCAGATGCAGCAAAGAAAAGGACCCGCACGGAAGGCACATCAGCAAACGCAGCACTAACCTTCTCAACTGTTTTTTGTGGCCAACTGTCCCCGAGAGTTGCAAAGACTAATTGCCTGACGGACAATCCGGATACCAGACGTCTATATTTCTTGATTTTTGCGGCTTCCTCGCTGGTGCCGTTGCCGAGGTTGTTCTCCTTCTTTGCTTCACCAACGGTGAGTACTCCATCGATAACGCAAAAGAAGTCGGCCTCAACTTCGGGCTTCGATCGTCCAGGAATCCAAAACTCGCGATCTGTTGTAAATGTGAAGCTACTTTCAGATTTCCTTCGCATGCGATCCAGCGCCAATAGAGACGCTGCCATTCCATGACGATAACCCAGGTAGATCAGTTCATCGAGTTTGTAAAACCAAGCCGGCTCGTCCGGCTCTTTCCAATTGGATTTCACATAGACCTGGCTTCGACCGCATCTTCGGCATTTGAACTCTTGAGTTATGTCGCCGACGGAGAACCAATCAGCATTGCGGCAGTACGTGCACCCAAAGATGAACCCGCGGTTGAAGATTTGTTTGGAAATCAGCTCGTCGATTAAAGCCGTCGCTCGGTCTCCGACAAGCGCTCTTATGGCGGGAAAGGCGAGATATCTTCTGCGGTCAGAATTCAAGTACACGCCTTTGTCAGGTTCCGACTTAGAATCATCTAGAAATCGATCAAGGACGGCACGGCACCGTACATCACGCAAGAAAGCCCCGATTTGCTCAAGCCCTCCCCACTTCGAAATGCTCTCGTCGGCGTAGATGCCCTTGTCCGACGGGCGACACTCGTAGCCTTGTTGTCGCGCCAGCTCACTAACAATCTTATGTAGCGGAGGTAACTGGAGACCCGGCCTGACAAGAACCGTGTCTATATCTCCTCCGAAATATCCGACGTTGGGACAAAAATAAGCGGGTCCCTCTCTGCCTACCCGCACCTCGTTGGTTGTGAACCGGCGGTCGGAAATAATCCAGGAGCCCAACTGGTAGTGTTTGGGGGGAGCTTCTCCGATGACCGAAAGCTGAGTAATCCATCTGTGTTCATGCGGATGAATTGGGTTAAAGTGTTTCGGCTTTGGAGTGCTAAATGGGCTGAGGCTTCTGTCGCCGGATAGCTGGATCGGAATGTCTCTTTGGAAATTGTCCCGCTCAACCGCAGTGAGCGNNGGAGCGGGAGCCGTATCAGAGATTGAACATCGCCAATCTTCAAGATTTGCCCCGCGAATTGCCGTGCACCGGATCGGTCTAATTGATGGATAACACCGTCTATCTGCTTGTCGGTTAGTGAGTAGCTCATACAAGCGGTGCCACCTGCGTGCACGTTCGACCTTTCTATGCCAGAAATCTCGAACGTGAAATTCATCTCGGCACGGGAAACAGGCGCGTCTGCATTTGAGTTCAGGACCTTTTCCGTAATCGAAGGTAGAACCCAAGCCACACGGTCTCGCAGTCGAGAGAGACAGTAATACAGACAAAAATCCTCGAAAGTGTTTCCAGCCACAATCACGAATGGCTCCTCCCAATATCGGTATCGATTAGACCGATATAGTCCCAGTTGTAGCAGGCTCAGATTGAAAGGGAGGCTTCCTGGGAGAGCATTGAAAGCCGTGGTATCAGGTCGGGCGACGCGTGCGGCGCGGATCTCACTGGTCACAACGAGCTCGATTAGGACGCTGATATTGTCCTCTCGGAACGAGGAAGTCTCGCATTCGATGCCCAATTGCTTGAAAGCCTCGATCGCACTTTGACTCAAGAGGCCCGTCGCGGCGCCAACCCAGAGCTTTGAAACGATATCTTCAGGTGCTTCGATCACTTGAAGGGTATCAGGATGCTCGGTGTTGAGAATGATCGTGGAAAGTCTCGTAAGATGAAAATCTGGACTGGATCCGGCGCTCACTGCACCTGCGTCCACCACATATTCTTCAAACCAAAACGGCGCAAGACGGGTCTTTATTTCTTGTTGCAGTTTCGGCGCAATCTCAAAGTGTGATAGCCATGTATCTCGAAGATGCCTGTCTGTAACGGCCTTAGCAGCGGCAGCGTCTGAGTATGAACCCACCCGGATGGCCGTGTCGACCTGTCCTTTCAAAATCTCGTTATATCGGTCCGGTTGACTCAGATAAAGATCCTCACCCGACTTTTGGTAGCGATATAGATAATCAGGATCGAATGTTTCAAGAATCGCCCAAAACCGCTCATCTATAGTGATGCCGTCAGTGGGGATGATGATGTTGTACGCACCACCCCATAACTGCGAGTAAAACTCAATGATGCGAGAACAAGTATGCTGCCAATCCTCGTCGCCCTTGTCGACTAGAATGGCGACGCGCGGTGGCCTCACCGACGCGTGGACAGTCATGAATTGCGATTTTTCCATCTAGGTTCAGATCATCGTAGCAGAATAGAGACCATGTACCGGATACACTATCATGCGGGTTTTTTAAGGTTGGGCTGGAAGCTAGTGCGCTTTGACCGGATTAGCAGCCTCAGACTCAGCAGCCTGCATGGCTTTCTTCTTCCGGCGGCTCAGGATGAACGGGCGACGCCGGCGGCGTGCCACTCGCGTATCAATCTTCTTCCAGAAGGCCGCAAAGTAGTCGACAGCGGACAGCACTGACACCGCCGTCATAAACCAGATGGCCATGTGCGCGGTGAGCCGGACCGGCACGATGAAACCCCAGAAATCCCAGACGTCCCAACGAATGGCCAGAATGGCAGCTACCACCGACACAATCTGCACCACCATCTTGAACTTGCCCAGTTCGCTGGCCTCGATGGTGAAGCCTTCGGACGCGGCGATGGAGCGCAGGCCGGAGATGAGGAATTCCCGGCCAATAATAATGACCGCGATCCAGACGCTCACGATCGACGGCACCAGTTGCACCAGCGTGATGTAGGCCGCGGTGATCATCAGCTTATCGGCGAGCGGGTCGAGCAGCGTGCCCATGGTGGTGATCTGGCCGCGACGGCGGGCGAGGTAGCCGTCCAGGCCGTCGGTGATGGAGGCCAGGATGAACAGCGACGACGCCAGAACCACGCGCAACGTAATCTGCTGGCTGGTGAAATATCCGGTGGTCAGCAGCCAGATGAGCACCGGAATCGACGCGATGCGCGACAGCGTAATGTAATTCGGCAGGTTCACGGTGACAAGGCAACCGGTATGGCTGCACAGCAGATTATCCTCAGGAAATGGGCAAATAGCAATTTTTTTTGAAATCCCGAGCGTAGCCGAGGGAACCCTATCATCTGAAACTCCCGCGGCCCAGGAAATCTCGCAACGTTGGTTCCTCAACGGCGATAGGGATCCCTCGCTAGGGCTCGGGATTTCAGAAAAAGCTACGGTCGGGATTTCAGAAAAAAGCCTTCAGAAAAAAGCTCTGCTATCCTGAAATTATGGACATGACCTGGGTGATCGACCGGCTGGCTGTTGGCGGCGGGATTTGGAATGACGACAATATGGCCGAGCTTGCGCGCCTGGGCGTGACCCATATTATCGACATGCAGATTGAGTTTGATGACCGGCCGCTGGCCAAGCGGCACGGCATCAGCGTCCTGTACAACCCCACCGACGACGACTTTCAGCCCAAGCCTGCCCGTTTGTTTCAAAAAGGCGTGGATTATGCCCTGGCGGCGCTGGAACAGCCTGAAGCCAAGGTCTATGTCCATTGCGCAGCAGGTGTGCATCGCGCGCCGATGATGACCCTGGCCATTATGTGCGCTCTGGGCTGGACGCTCAAGGACGCGCAGCCCCTGATCGAGACCCGGCGTTATGTTGCCGACTTTGCCGATGTCTATGTGCAAAGCGTGCGGGATTTTATGAAGACCTATGTGAAATCACAACCTGCAAGTTCTAGTTTCTAGCTGCTTGCTGCTAGAATTCCGCTGTATGGCTGTTGAAGCAGTGCAGCATGTCCGGCGAATGCGCGGGGGCGCTCAGGCCCATTTGCTGCGCGCCGCAGATGGCCATTTCTATATAGTCAAGTTTCAGAACAATCCACAGCACCTTCGCGTTCTGGCCAACGAACTACTAGCTACGCGATTGGCGGAGCGTATAGATCTACCGGTCCCGGTCACTGAGATCGTTCACGTGGACAAATGGCTCATTCAGAACACTCCGGAACTTCGGATTGAGTCCGAAGGCAATTCATTTCCCTGCCATGCAGGGTTGCAATTTGGCGCTCGCTACGTGTGTGATCCAGCGGACTGTCAGGTTTTTGACTACTTGCCGGAAACCATGCTGTCTTCGGTCAAAAACCGCGAGGCCTTCGCCGGAATGCTGGCGCTCGACAAGTGGCTGGGCAACGCCAACGGCCGGCAAGCCGTCTTCTGGAAGAGGGCGCGGGAACGGAAGTACAACGTGAGCTTCATCGACCAGGGGTATTGCTTTAACGCCGGGGAATGGACTTTCCCCGATTCGGCCATGCGTGGCGTCTATGCGCGCAACTGCGTCTATGATTTTGTCCGCGGCTGGGAGTCGTTTGATCCGTGGTTATCGCGCATTGAAAACTTCTCGCCGGAAGTTATCCGAGACACTGCCGGGCAGATTCCGCCGGAGTGGGTTGAGAATGACTGGCCGGCACTGAAGCAACTGACCGAGGCAATTGTGGAACGCCGGTCGCTGGTCCGCGGGCTGATCACCGCGTTCCGTAACTCATCGCGACAACCGTTTCCCGCATGGGAACGCGCCGCGCAGACTTCTCTGGTGCAATGAAACGACTCGTGCAATGATACGACGGGTGCAATAACATGGCCGACAAACAACCATGCCGGTTCTTCCTGCTGCGCTACGTGCCGGATGTAGTGAAAAACGAGTTTGTCAACATTGGCGTGGTGCTTCTGCCCGACGCCGGCGCGGCAGAACTGCGTTTTACGCGCGATTGGTCCCGCGTGCGCTGTCTCGATCCGCAGGTTGATCTCGCTTTGCTCGAAGGGATTGAAAATGAGCTGCGGGAAACCCTGCGCGATCCCGGCCCGGAGCGGCAATCCATTGTGAGCAGGATCCAGGAGTCTTTTTCCAANNGTTCCAATACATTACAAGTCTCGGACTTGACGGCCTGTCTCGTGGAGTCGCCAACCGCGGAGGCCGACGAGCTGGCGCGGCTTTATCTTGAGCGCCCGCACCGTCCGCAACAGCGCGAGATGAGCACGCGGCAGATGATTGTGCAGCGCATGCGCGAAGAGTTTGAACGAACGGGCGCCTGGGCCCTGATGAGCAAGAACATTCCTGTATTCAAGTACACACGAAGCGGCGATCCGTTGAAGATCGATTGCGGATACTCCGCTGGCGGTGCGGTCAAAATGTTTCATTCGTTGGCGCTGGAAACGGACATCAACTCAGCGAAGGTTCTGGCGTTCAGTTTTCCGAAACTGACGGAAGGCATACGGCGGGACTTGGATGCCGGGGCCCAGTTGACGGCCATCATCGAAGACAACCTCGACAGCAATGACGAATCCGTTGGCTTTGCTTTGGAGACACTGCAGCAGCAGGCGATCATCATTGCGCCGCTGAAGCAGATGCCGGAAATTGCCGTGACCGCCGCGCGCGAGTTGGGAATCACGTAGGACGCTGCCACATGGAACCCTCTCGATTTCGCTTCGGATTGTACGAATTCGACGCGGCAACCCGTGCGTTGCGGCGCGAGGGCGTGCTAGTCCGACTGCAAGCGCAGCCGGGGCAGGTGCTCGCTTGTCTGATCGAACATGCGGGTCGGGTTGTGTCGCGGGAGACACTGTGCACCGCGGTGTGGGGCGACGCGACGTTCGTTGATTTCGATAGCGGCCTGAACTTCTGCATGTCGCAGCTCCGTTCGGCGCTGAAAGACGATTCCGCGGAGCCAACATACATTCGGACCATTCCGAAGAGTGGATATCAGTTCATTGCGCCTGTGGAACGGATTGCCGGGCTGGCATCACAGGAACAAGTGAGCGCGCCTGCATCGCCATCGTCTTCCCAAGGCCGCCTTCGTCCACGCACGCTTGTATTGACGTGCGCCATTGTCGTGGTAGTGGTGCTCGCGTTGGTCGGCGCATACAAGTTCCGGCCCAATCAGGCCGCGAAACACGAGCCGCCGATTGTTGCCGTCCTTCGCTTCGACAATGAAACCGGCGATCCCAGCCTGACCGGCTTCAGCGACGGCTTGACCGACAACGTGGTGGAACAACTCACGTCGCTGAGCAAGGACCGCTACCGCGTGATCGGCAACGCGCGCATTCTGCGGCTGCCGCGCGAGCAACGGGACTTGAAGAGCATCGCGTCAGAACTCCACGCCAGCTACGTGATTCTCGGCCAGGTGCAAAGCAACGGCAACCAGACCCGCGTTCTCGCCCATCTGATTCGCATGCCCGACCAAACCCATTTATGGGTCGTACGCGCGGACCGCACAATTTCTGATCCTCTGAGCGTGGAGTCTGAGCTGGCCCAGAAAATCGCTACAGAATTCTCGCCGCGAGTCTCCGCTGATTCCAACCGCCCGGCCTCACCTGCCGCCGCAAGTCGCTGATTCTGTTTAAGTTAGCAGCTAATGTTCTTCTAAGTGGCGCATGCCCTTGATCTCACTTGCTTTGCGCGGCGCGAGGGACCATGCTGGGGTTCACTTACGAACGTTCAGAAGGGAATCCAAGACCAATGAACATCACCCCATCGAGGAGAACTCTATTGAAGTTTGCTTCCGTTATGTTGCCCATGGCCGCTTTGAATCTGCCGACAAAGCTGTTCGCGTTGCAAGCCAGCGAGGGCCTGAAGCTGCCACCAACGGACCTCTTCCCTACCCAGCCACCGGAGTTGGCACGCGAAATGGTCCTCGTCTCGCACTTTGATCTCAAGCGAGTCAAGGAGTTGGTTACAGCTCGTCCGTCGCTGGCCCGCGCTGCCTGGGACTGGGGTTTTGGCGATTGGGAAAGCGGCTTGGGCGCGGCTTCCCACGTAGGCTACCGGCCGATCGCCGAATACCTGATCTCCATGGGCGCGAGGCCATCGTTGTTTTCCGCCACGATGCTCGGTCAACTGGATGTAGTGAAAGCCTTTGTGACTGCCCAGCCGGGTGTCCAACGGATTCGCGGACCGCACAGCATCAGTTTACTGGCACACGCAAAAAATGGGGGCACGGCAGCGCGTCCGGTATTCGAGTTCCTGCAATCGTTGGGAGATGCCGACGCTGATCCGCTCGTCCCCTTGCCCGAGAGCGATATCCCCAAACTGGTCGGAACTTATCTCTTCGGTTTGAGCGCGAACCAGCAGATTGAAGTGACCGCCGATAAAGGTCAACTGACCTGGACACGCAAGGGCACGGTGGGCCGTCCGCTGATTCATCTCGGAAATCGGGTCTTCCACCCAATCGGCGCGGACGCAGTGCGTATCGCCTTTGCAGAAGACAATGGCGTGGTCGTGATGACCATCAAAGATCCGGACGTGGTCTTGACCGCACGTAGGAAACCAGAGTCGAAGTGATTTGAGTCACTCGTGTCGAGTGTCTTGATGTTCTTGTCATTCCGACCTTGAGCTTGCGAAGGGGAGGAATCTGTTTTCCGCAACGCCTGTAGACTCTTTGTCTGCAAGCTGCCGCAAGCATTCCCAAAGCCTAGGAAGAAAGCAGATTCCTCACTACGTTCGGAATGACAAGAGTCTGCGAAGCTCGTGCCATTCGGCAGTAGTGAGGAACGCACTAACCAATGTCGTCCTCAAACTTCTCCAGGTATTCGCGGACGGCGACCATGAACTGGTCAGCGTCTGCTCCGTCGATGATGCGATGGTCGTATCCCAGCACCAGACGAAGAATGTGGCGGATCGCAATGGAGTCGTTGCCATCTTCATCCGTGACGACGGTTGGTTCTTTGAAAATTCCGCCCATCCCCAGAATGGCGGTTTGGGGCTGAAGAATAATCGGCGTTCCGAATTGCGGGCCGTAGATTCCCGGATTGGTAATAGTGATAGTGCCGCCTTGCACGTCGTCGGGGACGAGTTTCTTGGTGCGGGCGCGTTCTCCCAGATCGGAGATGGCGCGCTGGAGTCCTATAAAGCTCAGGTTCTCCGCTTGCTTGACGACCGGCACGATCAGTCCCCACTCGACGGCCACGGCAATTCCGATATTGATGTTCTTGTGGTACTGAATGCTGTCGCCCACCACCGATGAGTTCACAATCGGCTTCACGCTGATGCCGCGCATCAGTGCCTTGGCAATAAACGGCATGTAGGTGAGCTTGGCGCCATTGCGCGCTTCCCACTGCTTGCGGGTCTTCTCGCGCAGTTTCACGATGCGGGTCATGTCCACTTTGAAAATGGTGTGGACGTGCGCGCTGGTGCGGCGTGACTCCACCATGCGCTCTGCAATCTTTTTGCGCATGGGCGTCATGGGAACTAGCTCGCCGGCAAGCTGTGGCAACGGTGCAGCCACAGTGCGCGGCGCGGGAGCTGCCTCTGCACGGGCCTCTGTTTGCACTGCAACCGGACCACGCTGGACGGGAACCGGCCCTCCGGCCCCGTGTTTCTGAACAAATCCGAGAATATCTTCCTTGCTGATGCGGCCACCGAGGCCGGTACCAGCTACGGCGCTCAGGTCAACGCTATTTTCCCGGGCAATACGACGCACCAGCGGCGAAGAACGAACACGCTCACCGGCAACCGCGGCGGGACTCGCTACTATCTCTGGACGCGCCGCCGGACGTTCCTGCGGTTTTGCGGCAGGCGCGGCTACGGCAACCGGGGCGGCAGGCTTAGCGGCGGCGGGTTGAGCAACTGGGGCTGGAGTAGCCGAAGCCGCGCCCTCTCCGCCAATCACCGCGACAACCGTATTCACCTGGACCGTTGCGCCTTCAGCAACTTTGATTTCTTTCAGAACGCCGCTGGCCGGAGCAGGAATCTCGGCGTCCACTTTGTCGGTGGAGATTTCAAACAATGGCTCATCCCGCGCGACTTTATCACCGACTTTCTTCAGCCACTTGGTGATGGTGCCTTCAAAAATCGATTCTCCCATCTGCGGCATCACAACGTCTGTGCCTGCGCCGCCGTTGCCGCTAGCGGCCTGCACCGCCGGAGCGGATTCAGTAGCCGGTGGCTGCTTGGCAGCGGACGTTCCATCGGCCTGCGCGGAAGGATCGCCTTGAGCAGCCTCGGGGGCAGCAGCAACGCTCGCTGCCTTGGCTGGCGCTGCCGGAGGTTGCGGAGCAGGAGCTGCCGCGGCTTGAGGCGCTGGAGCCGCCGCCGCTGCACTGCCTTCGGCATCAATCACGGCGACCACGGTATTCACCTGGACCGTTGCGCCTTCAGCAATTTTGATCTCTTTCAAAATACCGCTGGCCGGGGCGGGGATTTCCGCGTCCACTTTGTCGGTGGAGATCTCGAACAGCGGCTCGTCGCGCTGCACCTTGTCGCCGGGCTTCTTGAGCCACTTGGTGATAGTGCCTTCAAAAATCGATTCGCCCATCTGGGGCATGACTACGTCAGTCGGCATTGGTTCCTTCCACTGCTGTGAATCCGAAGTTTAGGACAACTGGAAATTATAAACGACGGGGGGGATCGCCGACATCGCGCGTGATCGCCGTCATCGCCGACATCAGATTTGGCTCTGCCTCACTCGCCGGTGATCCACTTCCATTGCTCGGCAGTCAGCGGGACCACGGACAGCCGTCCCTGGCGTACGAGCGGCGAGTCCGAAAAAAGCTTGTGGGCTTTGATCTCAGCCAGCGTTACGGGTTTGGAGAGCGCTTTGCCCACTTTGATCTTCACCAGCGGCACCCTGGGATCGGTGGCGTCGACGGATTCGACTGTGGCTGTGCCCACGGCCTGGCGCTCTTCCCCGGTGTGATAAATGAGCAAGCCGTCGCCCTTTTGCATCTGGCGCAGATGCTTGAGCGCGACCGGGTTGGTGACTCCGTCCCAGATCGTGGATTTATCACGCTGGAGATTGGCAAAGCTGTAGACAGTGGGTTCGGTTTTGAGAAGGTAGTGCATAGCGACCTCAGTACTTAGTATTTAGTACTTAGTATTTAGCGAGCTAATTGCCGAACGCTAGATACTAATTACTAAATATTAACTACTATGTCTGCAGCACCCCCACCTTAAACTCCGCCACATCGGGATTCAACGCTGCGGCTTCGAGTGCGGTGATGAGCGCATGGCGGGTTTCGAGCGGGTCAATGATCGCATCAATCCACAGCCGGGCGGCGCCGTAGCGCGGGCCGGTCTGATTGTCGTACGTGGCTTTTACCGAGTCAAAGAGTTCCTTTTTGTCCTGGTCGCTCAGTTGCTTGCCGCTGCGCTCGAGTTGCTTGATCTTGATTTCCACCAGGGTGTTGGCGGCCGCCGCTCCGCTCATTACGGCGTAACGCGCTGTGGGCCAGGCGAAAACAAATCGCGGATCGTACGCTTTGCCGCACATCGCATAGTGCCCTGCTCCGAACGATCCGCCAACAATCACCGCAATTTTGGGTACCACGGAATTCGCCACGGCGTTCACCATCTTGGCTCCGGCCTTGATGATGCCGCTCCATTCGGCGTCGCGTCCCACCATGAATCCGTTTACGTCATGCAGGAAAATCAGCGGGACCAGGTTCTGGTTGCAGTCCATGATGAAGCGCGCGGTTTTCTCAGCACTTTCGGTGTAAATCACTCGGCCAAATTCCACGCGCTTGTCGCCGGAATGCGGATCGGTCTGCTGCACGTGCGTGGCCTGGTTGGCCACAATGCCCACGGCAAATCCGCCGATGCGCGCGTATCCGCAGATGACCGTCTTGCCGTACTCAGCTTTGTATTCGTCGAAGAGGCTGCCGTCCACAATGCGCGCGATAATTTCCTTCATGTCATACGTGCGGCCCGGGTCGGCTTCGTAAATTCCGTACAACTCTTCCGGCACGTACGCCGGGTTCTGGGCTTTGATGCGATTGAAAGGCGCGGTCGGCTTGTGGCCGATCTTCTGCACCAGCGACCGTATACGTTCGATGCAGGCTTCGTCGTTGGGCTCGCGATAGTCGACCGTCCCGGCGATTTGCGCGTGCATGGCGGCGCCGCCCAGTTCTTCCGACGTATATTTTGCGCCGATCGCAGCCTGCACCAGCGCGGGGCCAGCCAGGAACAGCCCGCTGCCTTCGGTCATAAGAATGGTGTCGCACATCACCGGCAGGTACGCGCCGCCCGCCACGCACATGCCCATGATGGCCGTAATCTGCGGAATGCCCCGCGCGGACATCACGGCGTTATTGCGGAACACCCGGCCAAAATCGTCGGTGTCGGGAAACACGTCCTCCTGCAGCGGAAGAAAAACGCCGGACGAATCCACCAGATAAATTGTGGGAACGTGGTTTTCGAGCGCGATGTTCTGCGCGCGGATGACTTTTTTGGCCGTCATGGGAAAGAATGCGCCGGCTTTTACCGTGGCATCGTTGGCGATGATCATGAACAAGCGTCCGTGGATACGGGCCAAGCCGGTGACGACGCCGGCAGAAGGAGCACCGCCCCACTCTTCGTACATTTCATGAGCGGCGTACACACCGAGCTCAAAGAACTCGGCATCCTCGTCCAGCAACAGCGCGATGCGCTCGCGGGCCGTCAGCCGGGCCTTGCCATGCTGGGCGTCAATCGCTTTGGCGCCGCCGCCCTGGCGAATCTGCTCTTCCTCATTACGGACGGCCGAGACCATGTCCGCCATGGCGCGCATGTTCTTCTCAAAGCGCGCCGAGGTGGGGTCGACTTTGGAGATGATTTTGTTGAATGGATCAGCCATGGTGTTGGGTGCAGACTACCTAGACTAAATGAGGGTGGGAATGGGCGCAATTCGGGGAAAGATCGCGGTCTGATTTTGCCTGAGAATCTGTTACGTCTTCGATGCGGGCGCCCAGGCCAGCAAACCTAAGAGCAACGCGCAGCCCAGCGCACTGATGACCAGCAACGGCCCCAGGAACGAAACGTGCGTGCCGGTCGCTGCCGGCTGCGCCTGTCCCCAGTTGGCAATCAAAAATCCTAGCAATACTGCTGCGCAGATGGTCACCGCAGCCAGCCGCATCATCACCAACGGCCGCTCAATGCGCTCCTTGTCGGCTTGCTTCTTGAGGATCTGCGCCCGCCACCAGATGATCCCCGGATCAGGAAGCTGCGGCTGATGGTCCAGGGCCATTTGTTTCATCAGCGAATCGAATTGGACGTCGTTGTTGTTACTCATGACTCCCTCTGAATCCTGCGCGTTCCAGCAGTTTTTTAGCGTTCTCGCGCGCGCGAAACACGATGACCCGTACACTTTGCTCTTTCACGTTGAGAATAGCACCAATCTCTTTGTGACTCATCTCTTCGACGTGCGCGAGCCAGAGCACGGCGCGTTCCTGTGCGCTCAGCCGGTCCAACACCGCAGCCATGTCCAGCGACAGGCCGAGGTTTTGGCGGACGCTTGTCTCCGGCTGGCTGAGTTCAGACCACTCTCTTTCCCGCTTTTGTTTACGCCAGCGGTCGCGCAGGATGTTTGTGGCCGTCGTATAAAGATAGGCCTTGCGATGGGCTTCTTCCATCGCGGTGACTTTAATCATGCGGATGTAAGCTTCCTGCAGCACTTCTTCCGCGGTGGCATGGTCGCCGCTCAGCCGGCAGAGATAGCCGTGCAGGACGCGCGCCGTGCGCACATAGAAGGCCTCAAATTCCGCCTGGCTGGCCTGTTCGTTTCTGACTGCTGTCGTCATGGCAAATGTCGGCGCTGTAAGAATGGCGAACACGTACTACACCTTTTCTTCCGGACCGATCTTTTTGGCCAGGAAATAAACGACCAGCGCTGCAATGAGACTGCCCAAGCCCACCAATAGCAATACGTTGCCCACCATGCGAGAGAACACGTACAAGCCACCTCCGCCAGTCAGGATTCCCGCTCCTACACAGAGCAACACAATCCCGGTCTTGACTGAGTTGATGATGGAGTTGCGCGGGCTGCTGACTGCGTCGGTGAAGCTCAGCACATACTTTTGTCCGGCTGGTGATTGGACAAAGTCGGCAAAGTCCTTGGCGGAGGAAAACTTGTCCAACACATGCCTCTGCATTGCGTTTTGCTGCTTGCGCCGGATAGTAGTTGCGGCCACGTAGATGGCCCACGCAAAGAATGTGAGCGTTGCCGCAAGCAATACCCACTCTTTGGCCAGGCTTTGCATTGCAAATTGATTCATATCTCTGATGCCTCCACCGTTGAAACGAACGAATGCCTAAGAAGGTTAACGGGTTTATTGGAAGAATCTAGTAGAAATCGCTACAGCTCAGGAAGAAACCACAGGTCTTGCAGACCAGCTTACAGCGTGAATCCTGCAACCGCGAGCCGCAGGCAGGACAGTAAGTGGAAACATCCCCCAGAGCGGGCTGCTGCCCTGGAGCGCTGGCCATCGGGTCGGGATTAGTATCGTCTGCCAAGTTTGAACTCAGCTATTGGAGCGCAGGACTTCGCGGATCTCGCGATTGATCCGTGCAGCCTCGCGACTTGCCTGTTCGAGCAATTGCACCCATTTCTGAGATGGCTCATCGAGCTTGGTCTGCGAGAGCAGATAGGAAGCCTGCATGACGGCCTCCAGCGAATTGCTGAGGTCGTGCGCCAGGGCCCGTAACTTGATGCTGACATCCGCTGGGACCTTGGGGACGGCTTCCATCCTGGACTCCATGCGAAAGACTCAAGATCGAAGATACCGCCGCACGCATCCCGATGCAATCAGATTCGCCGGGCTCGCTCGGATTTATCCCAAATACTTCAGGAAGTCCTTGGGCGAACCCTTGTCAAAGCCTGGGAACACCTTGGACGTATCTTTGTTCCCCAGGTGTCCGTAAACGGCTTCGCTCAGCACCTGGCGAAAGTCGGTCGTGATAGCCAGATCGCGGCCTTCGTAGAGATGTTCCTGCTGCAGTCCGGGCCAGCGGCCATACATTCTGCCGCCTTTGACCGGGCCGCCCAAAACGAACATGACATTGGCGTGACCATGATCGGTACCGCGGTTGCCATTCTCGCGCGCTGTACGCCCAAATTCAGACATCGTGACGATCACCGTGTCTTCCGCCAGATCGCCGAGGTCGGTCCAAAATGCGGCAATGGACTGCGAAAAATCGCGCGTGATGTTAGCGATCTGGCCCTGCACGCTGCCTTCGTTCACGTGATGGTCCCAGCCGCCGATGTCGGCGAATGCGACTTCTACTCCCAGATTGGCTTTGACCAGTTGGGCCACCTGACGGAGGCTGTCGCCGAAGCGTCCGCG
Organism: Acidobacteriaceae bacterium; assembly: GCA_003140235.1. Taxonomy (GTDB): domain Bacteria; phylum Acidobacteriota; class Terriglobia; order Terriglobales; family Acidobacteriaceae; genus Angelobacter. The sequence continues at coordinate 23,964 of PLJN01000194.1, read as the reverse complement.
AGGATAGTTCGCGCCGGCCGCAGGAGTGTACTTTTCCGGATCGGCCGACTTCAGCATCTTCACGGCTTCAAACGTTTCGTTGCCGGTGCCGTGCAGCACGGTATCCACGGACTGTTCATACATGGCTTCAAAACTGTTGCTGGCAGCGGTAGCGCCGGCGCCGGGGCTGCGTCCGCCCACGGCAAATTCGCGGATGTTGCCCATGGCCACTGCGGGGATAGTCCCGGCCAGTGTGCGCGGCAACGCACCGCCCATGGCGACGGCGCGGAAGGGCGATGCGTCCTTCTCTTTGATTCCACCGATAGCGCGATTCAGCCATCCGTCTTCGGTTGATTTCACTCCGGGCGTTCCGGATTCCATGTAGTCCTGCGCGTCAAAGTGCGAACGCGTGGTGTCCGGCGAGCCGGCGGCATGGACGATGGCCAGATGCTTGGCGTCCCACAGCGGCTTGAACGCAGTCATGGAAGGATGCAGCCCGAAGAAGCCGTCGAGATCAATGCAGCCTTCGCTTCCCTTGGGGCGCGGAATGGCGATGCTCGGACGCATGGAGTAATACGCCGACTCGCCATGCGGCACGACGATGTTCAGCCCATCCGCCGCGCCGCGCTGGAACAGCACGACTAGGCGCTTCTTGCTGGTGCCGGCCGTAGCGGTTTCCGCGGCATAGACTGCGCGGGTTAGAAAGCTGGGGACTACGCTGGTTCCAACAACGGCCAGCGCTCCGCCTTTCAGGAAAACTCTGCGTGTGATCGACATATGACCTGCTCCCTGCCGGGGCTAAAGCCCCGAAAATCTAATCTACTGCCTTCGCGGCCCTGAAGGGCCGCTCTTCCACCAAAAACCTGCCCACGTCAAAACGCCACCTTACATCATCGGCTTATCGTCGCTGAAATTCAGGCGAACCCATGATCAGGCCGGCGATTGCGCCGTAGTTCGGCGTGCGTCCGGGATCATCCGGCTTGCGTTGCATGACTTCAGGATCGTTCAATTGCTTCTGGATCACAGCGTGCGTCTGCGCGGAGACATCGCCGGACAGAATCTCGCCTTCCAACGCCGCCAGCGCCGCGCCGGAATCCTGCGGTGACGATCCGTGCAGCAATGCCTGCGGATTAGGTGTAGTGCCGGGCAATCGTCCTGACCCAAGTTGTAACGCAAAGTTCATGCGGGTCAGCAGCGCCGACGAATTCACCCACGCGTCCGATTTTGTGGAGTAGCCAGTGGGCGGCTGCATTCCGTAAAGCGGCATGCCCATGCGGTTCAATGTCTGGACCAGGGGCAAGGCATTCTGCACATCCACACCCGCAGCGCGCGCCGACGAAGCAACAAACTCCAGCGGCGTTTTTACTTTGGCGCGATACGCGTCCGCGGCCCAAAACTCAGGCGAATGGAAGAGTGTAAGCAGAACTTCCCGAATGTCGCCGTCTTTCTTCATGAACGTATCTGCCATGCGGTCTACCAGGCTTTGCGGCGGATTGTCCGACACAAAGCGCATGGCCAGTTTCTTGCATACGAACTTGGCGGTGGAAGGATGGTGCGCCAGAATGTCGAGCATCTGTGCGCCTTCCGCCTGACCTTGCTCTGCGATCTCATGCCCGAGCACGTATTTCTTTCCCGGCTCATGGGCGCGTTCGCGATAGGCAGCGGGCCCGCCGATTTGAGGATTATCGATGGTCCATCCGGTCAGCACTTTGGCCAATTCGGTAACGTCTTTTTGCGTGTAGCCGCCGTCTACGCCCAGGGTATGCAGCTCCATGATCTCGCGAGCGTAATTTTCATTCAGGCCACTCGGGCGGTTCTTGGCCTGTTGCTGTTGCTGTTTGGCTTGCTGCTGCCGCCGTCTGTCGAAGGGGCTCATGAAACCGCCGTCCGCCATGCGGGCGCCTTCCGGGCCAAACTTGGCCAGGGCGGAGTTCGGTCCTACGCTCTGCCAGTTGTCCAGATAAAAAAGCATGGCTGGACTGTGCGCGGTGGCTGACAACAGGTCTTTGAATTTTCCCAACACATGCGGACGAATCACATCACGCTCATAAGCGGTGATCATGTAACGGTCCGGGCCTTTGCCAATAAATATGTTGAAGTGGTTGTACCAGAAGTCGGTCATGACTTCCTCAAGCTGGCGGTCGCTGTAAATGGCGCGAAGCAATTTGGCCTGAGCCAGCTCGCCTCCGACCACGGCCTGGGGCTGCACGATGGCTTGCACCGTCTCGCGCTGTTCCGGCTTCATGCCGTCCACCAGTTGCAGGACCTTGTCGCCTTGAATCGAGCGCCCCAGCGAGAGCCGTTCCCGCGGGCTCATCTTTATGATCCTCTGGTAGCGGTCTTCGGGCGACAGGTCGAGCAATTGGACGGCGCCGATATCCGCGTACATGGCGGATTCCTGCTGCTTCTGGCGCTCCTTAAGCTGTTCCGGAGTAAGATTTTCGGCCGGAGTATCGGCCATCATGGCGGCATCGTCACCATTACCATTGGCTTTTTTGCCGGCTTTTGCGCGCGGATTCTGTGGGTTCTGAGGAGTACCTGCGGCTTCGTCTTTCTTGGCCGCCTGCTGCTGGTTGTATGCCACAATGCGCGATTCGTAGATGGCGCGCTTGCCTGGGTCTGAGGGCATCGCCACGCGTCCGTTCTCCACCATTCTCAGCACTTGCGGAGGCGGAAAATTCGCCACCATTTCGCGCGGGCTCATCTTTAGAGTAAGGAAGGGCGCAAGCCGGGCATCCACGGCCGAGGAATCCATTCTCTCGGGATGGAGCTGCTGATCGAACCACTTATCCAGGCCCATGGCGCGGACTTTTGCCACGTCTCCGGGGCGCGGGCCAAACGTAAAGCGGTTCAGCGCGTGAAGGATCTTCTTGTTTTCGTCCATCGGCGCGGAGGGGTTCTTGGAGGGACTATCGCCGGCCATCAGCCAGCCGGCTGAGGCAACAAGGGCAAGGATCACAGCAAGAAACAACAGTTTTCGGGTGGCAGACATCAATGACTCCTCGAGGTAGTTCCTATTGAAGGATACTAACCCCAACCCGGCCAAAAGTTGCAGGGATTAAGGAGACCGAAGGGTCAGGCCGAATAGGCCCGCCCATGGTTGACCCGCCGATTTAACTCGGACACAAAGTGATCTATGTCCGTAGGAGAAATGTGGCAGGCAATGCTGGAATCCAGGAACGGCTTGCGGGTCCGCTCGTCCGGAGAAGTCTTGGGCCAGGCCCGGTCGGGGCCCATTTGCCGGACAGCATCGCGGCGCAGTTGCACCAGCAGGGCATGGACGCAATCGGCGTCCAGCTTGGCCGGCGCCAGCCAGCTTAGCTCTGTGGCGGCTTCGCCCAGAGTACGGCCTTTGCGGTACGAGCGGTCGCTCAGCATGGCATCGAACGTGTCGGCCACGGCAATAATTTTGACGGGAACAGACAAGTCATCGCTGCGCAAGCGATCAGGATATCCCGAACCATCAGCGCGTTCGTGGTGAGAGCGCACCACTGCGCCAATCGAAGGCCACGGAAAATGGACTTGGGAGACAATGCGGTGTCCCAGTACAGTATGGTCCGCCATTTCCTGGAACTCGGCCGGGGCCAGCGCGCCCGGGTTGGTGAAGATGTGTTTGTCCACAGTAACTTTGCCGATGTCGTGCAGGTAACCCGCGGCGCGCATCTCCGTGACTTCAGCCACGTTCATGCCCATAGCTTCCGCAATGCCCGCAGCATAGCGTCCCACGCGAATGGAATGTCCGTGCATGTGCACGTGCTTAACGTCGATGGTGGCGGCAAAGGCGGCCAAAGCGTCGTCCCAGAAGGAATGAACAGAGGCGATCAAGCGGAGATTTTCCGTGGTGCGCTCTTCCAAAGACGACATGAGTTGGTGATTGTAGATAGCCAGCCCAATGTAAGGCGTTAGATGTCCGATCTGGGCGAGCAACTCGGATGAATAGTTGGCCCCGCCGTGTCTTTCGCCCAGCAGCAGCGCGCCTACCAGTTTGCCGCGGACCCGCAACGGTGCAATGCAGCGAAACCATGCGCTCGATATATTTCCGGTTGAGCTAAGAAAGATGTCGCAACGCTCTTTGCACAACCTCTGCGCGCCAGTAGCGTGGATCATCGCATGAATATGCTTGGGCAGCAGCGGAAAGACGGCGGTCTGGGGAAACATGGTGAAGCCGGAGGCCGCGATGGAAGCCAGCATGGCGGGCTTTTCCTGAAAGCGGAAAAGCGCACCCGTGGACGCGTTGGCCGCGGACATCACCACCTGCAGCGCCGCAGTGGCGGTGTGGTGGAGGTCGCGTTCACCCGTCAACACGGGTCCCAGGTCCGCGAGGACCTGTGAGGTGACGTTCTGAAAATTGTTATTAAGAGTATCCGCCATCGAGTGGCGAAAAACTCCAGAGCTTTTTCAGAGTAGCAGCTTGTCACTCGGGTTGATAGTGAGAGTGCTTTAATGATTAATAGCCGGAGTGGGCCTGTTGAAATGCCCAAGTATGGCCACTTCCACGCGCAGGGCGCTGCACGACAAGCCGGTCGGATTCTGGTAGCTTGGAATTTGGATGATTTCTTTCTCAAATATCAACAAGCAGTACGGCAGGCAACTGGTTTTCGTCGACGCTGAGTTTCAGTTGAACCCCGGCGAAAAAGTCGGCCTGGTCGGCCCGAACGGTTCCGGCAAAACAACTCTGTTCCGCATGGTCGTGGGCGAGGAGACTCCTGACGAAGGCAACGTCTCAGTCCCAAAGAAACTGACCATCGGCTACTTTCGTCAGGACGTGGAAGAAATGAAAGGCCGGTCCGTCCTGGATGAAGCCATCGCCGGCAGCGGACGCGCCGGTGATCTGCACCACGAACTCGAAGCTCTGCAGCACGCCATGGAAGATCCGAAAGCGGACGATATGGACCGCATCCTCGAACGCTTCGGGCATGTCCAGGAAGAATACGAACATCTCGGCGGCTACGCGCTCGAGTCGCAAGCCCGCGAGGTCCTGCATGGTCTCGGATTTAAAGACGACCAGATTGACGGCGACGTAGGCGCGCTCTCCGGCGGATGGAAAATGCGCGTGGCGCTGGCGCGTGTCCTGCTCGGACGGCCCGACGTGCTGCTGATGGACGAGCCCACCAACCATCTGGACATTGAGTCGATCATCTGGCTGGAACAATATCTCAAGTCCTTCAAAGGCGCGCTGCTCATGACCTCACACGACCGCGAGTTCATGAACCGCCTGGTCTCAAAGATTGCGGAGATCGATGCCGGTGAGATCATCACCTACTCCGGCAACTACGATTTCTACGAACGCGAGCGCACCATCCGCGAAGCCAATCAGCAGGCGGCGTTTTCAAGGCAGCAATCCATGCTGGCCAAGGAGCAGCGCTTTATCGACCGCTTCCGCACGCACGCCGCCAAAGCGGCCCAGGTGCAGAGCCGCATCAAGGCGCTCGACAAGATCGAGAAAATCGAGCTGCCGAAAAAACGCCAGATAGTGAACTTTGAATTTCGCGTGCCGCCGCGCTCCGGCGAGCAGGTCGCGGTGATTGAAGACCTGCACAAGAGTTACGGCCCGCGCGTGATCTATGACGGCTTCAGTCTCACCATCCGCCGCGGAGAACGCTGGGCGGTGATGGGAAGAAACGGCGCGGGCAAAACCACGTTACTCAAAATGATCGCCGGCGCCACTACGCCCGATTCCGGAAGCGTCCGTCTGGGCGCCAGCCTGAACATGGGATACTTCGCGCAACAATCGCTCGACGTGCTCGATCCTAATCTGACCATCATCGAACAATTGCAACAAGACTTCCCGCAAGACGGTCTCGGCGCGCTGCGCAACCTGGCCGGGGCGTTCCAGTTCTCCGGCGACGACGTCGACAAAAAGATCCGCGCCCTCTCCGGCGGTGAGAAATCGCGCCTGGCAATCGCCCGCATGCTCTACAACCCGCCAAACTTCCTGGTACTCGACGAGCCTACCAACCACCTCGATCTGGCGACCAAAGAGATGCTCGTCGAAGCACTCAAAGACTTCGAAGGCACCATGATCTTCGTGTCCCATGACCGCATGTTCCTGCGAGGTCTTGGCTCACGCGTCCTGGAACTCGGAGGCGAGAGCGGCACAGACCGCGAGCCGCTGGTTTATCCAGGTTCGTACATCGAGTACGTCCAGAAGCTCGGCCACGAGGCGCCGGGAATTTTTTCGTGACCGGCAAGCCTTCGTTGGTAGTTCCCATGCCCGTGTGGCACCGCCGCCCCCGGCGGTGTTCCTCCTGCGAATCGAGCACATCCCAGCGGTCACCGCAGCCCTTTTAGGTATCACCCGCCTAGAACCTACGCTGGAAGACATTTTGGATATAGGTTCGCAGCTGATTAATGTCGGGCTGGTCCAATTGAAAGAAAGCAAGTGCCTCTCGTGTCATTTGCAGCGCGTGGTCTTCAATGCCAGCCCTCCATTGAGCCAATGTGTGAGACATCTGGACGTCAATTTGCGGACGATTCGCCTGATACCTTGTCGGGAATAAGCCTCCGTGGCCCCACACTAGTGATCGTCCTCTAGTGCCAAAAAAAGTTGCGCCCAGCGTCACCACATCGCCATCAGTCAGCAGGCTTTCATAAAGTCTCGTCATGCAATATATAGCCTCTGCGAAGTGACGTGCGATTGCTGGGACTCCTGCTTGCGGCGGATTGCTGGCAGCGTTGCCTGGCAATTCCTTTTTGTAAAACAATCCAGACTCATTCAGCCGCCAAAAATCCAGCATATCGTTTCCGCCAAAGTCTTGTGTGGAGACAAACGACTCCAACCCGTCGTCCGTCGTCGATAAGCAGTCGCGGCGGCTGTGATGGATGAAAAGGAATGGCCACCCAACAAAATCAACGCTGGCTTTGTAAGCGGCGAGTTCCAGCTCCCGAGGTGGGAAGCGATACTGATCGAACTCCTGCAGCGAAAAGACAGTCTCAACAAAGAAAGTGTACTTCTTTTCTTGCAAAGGATTTCGCTTTTCGAACTGAATACGCGCCGCTGTTATCTGGGCGGAAAACTGCTCTTCAGCAGAAACTGCTCGCTTTGCAGAATTTGCATCAGTCTTCGTGAGGATGGCGCGGAACGAAGAAAGCAGGGAGTCAGTTCGGTTTCGAATAGCTGATTCAACAAGCAAACGGAAATCAGCAGAGGACCTAATGGGTGCCGTTTCATTGTTGTCTGTGCGAACATAAAGTTCACGGTCGCGTAACACGTCAGGGTAATCTTTTTGGCAAATGTGCGGCGTATCGCCAAATCTTGGCACTTCCAGCACTACAAAAACTTTTTGCACGTGGGATATTTTTTGCACACGGACATTTATTGGGGGATCAACATAGTTCTGAATGAATCGACAGACAGTCGAAGACTCAAATGATTTCGCTTGCTCTGGAGTCACACCATCGAGACAGAATCCGTGATCCAACTCAGAGACTCCTATTACGATATACCCGCCCTCGGTGTTGGCCATGCCCATGACATCCTTAACCAGGGCGCAGCAGGCCTTCTTGTCATGCGAATTCCAGGCCATTGGACCTTTGTAGTCCAAGCCTTTAGACTCAAAGTTCCTCTCAATTGTGGCTATTAACTCGTCGCTGGCTGCAATCACATTTTCCATAAAAATATGATCGGTCTAGGAAATACGGACGTCCGCATATCTGCCGACCGCACACTTCACCACTCCGGTAGAATGGAGCCCTTTCAGTATCGTATTGATCTCTTTCTCTGAGTAATCCTGAACTTGCAGGTGCTGAACCAGTTCGGCACGACGCATCTCGGCTTTGCCGCCGAGAGCCTTCACCAGCTTTAGCGCCAGAGCCCGTGCGCGTTTCTTTGGGCCTCTAGCCTTTTCTTTGAGTATCTTGCGCAAAGCTTTCTCAAATCGCCTGGTGTAATCGTGCTCGCGGCACAGCTTGCGCAGTTGGGCTTCAAGCTTCGCTTCTGTCTTGTACTGGACTCTGCGGATTCCGGTCAGATCAGAAATAATCGGGTCTTCTGCCTTCTGGGCCGCTTTACGGGTGCTCAGAAAAATTGTGCGAGGAACCTCAATCCCCTCTGCGTAGCCGTACTCCAATGACACGTTCGCGTTGCCACCGGTGGCATCAAACACCGCGTGGCTCGATGTTTCGATTCGCTGCTTGATCACTTCGAAGAGTGCCTCAGCGTTCTGACTATCTTCGCGGCCAACAATGGTGAAGTGAAGCGGATATTTCTTCTCGAGAGTCGGGATTATCCGCTCATACTTTGGCCTGACAATTTTCCATGGCAGTCCCACAAACACTTGATTTGGAATGAATGCCCTCTTTGCTATAGTCATCAATTCGCCTCAATCGCCTAGCTGGTCTAGCTGCGTTAATCGGCTAACATTTGGTCTCGGCGGAAAACGAAGGCGGCAGCAACACCAGATTAGGTATTACCCAAACTATCCTTCACTGCAGTAGAGCTTTCAGCATTCCCAGTTTCTCAGCGTCAGTGAACACGCCCTTTAGTACTGCCTTTGAGAACAGCGGAACCCAGTCGACCGCATCAATATCTGCGGGGCGAGGGATTTGGTTGCCGTCTTTCCACCAGGCTAGCCGAATCTCTTCACATCTGCCCTTGACGAATATCCGCTCCAAACAGACCGAGTCATTTTCTTTGCCCTCCCACTCACAAGCCAGAACATAACAATAGTCTGTTTCCTTAACTTTTAGCGCCTTTGCTTCTGCTTCAGTGATCACGATAGTGCTCCTGACAGATTCCAAACTCTTCGTCTAGGTCAACCCAGGGCTTATTGTAGGTCAGATCATTCGCCATTCTAAGGAATAAGAACACTGAAAAAACGTCTCTATTTGACGGGTTTTGACTCGCACGCACGTGCTATACCACCCAGTCATCCAGCCAGGGACTCAATCGCCACCACCACATCCGGCGCAAGCGTCACCGTTCGACTAGCCAGATCCTGTTTCATATGTTCCGTATCGGACGTACCAGTAAGCGGCAGCATCCCAACCGCGCGAGCAAAGGCGAACACAACCTGGGCCGCAGTGGCGCCAGCGCGAGCAGCGATGCCAGTGACGAGCGAACTGCGCAGCACTTCCACATTCGCAGTAAGCAGCGAGAATCCCTGATAGATAATGCTCCGTTCCCGGCAGAACGCTCGCACATCGCGGTCCCAGCCGAGGCGTGCGTAGCAGCGGTTCTGTACAAATGCCGGGGCTTCGGAGTGCGCGGACGCCATCTGGTGAAGCTGCCGCAACGAGATGTTGCTCACTCCGAGAAGCCGCGCGCGTCCGGCATCGCGTTCTTTGATCATGGCTTCCCAGACTTCGACGTCAACATTGGTCCAGTCATAGCCGGACGACGGCCCGTGCAGCACGTAGCTGTCCACATGGTCGGTCCCGAGATGTTCGAGCGAACTGGCCATGGACTGGGCGACCTGCGTGGAAAAACTCGCTGCAGGATCGTAAGGCAAGCGATGGTCCTGACCGGCCTGATATGTGAACTTCGTCTGCAGAAACAAGTCCGCTCGCGTGACCACCCCTGCCCGATACGCGGCGGCCAATCCTTCGCCGACTCCGGCTTCAAAGTAATGGCGCCGCTGGTTGGCAGTATCAATGCCGCGAAAGCCTGCGCGGAGCGCGAGCTCGACGAGTGCTGGGGTGCGGTCTTCTTTCCAGGCGGTACCGTAGAGGAAATCGGGAATGGTTGGCATCGCTTTATTCTGTCACAACCAAAACCTTACCGCTGATGACGCCGATCACGCTGATTTTTTGTATGGGATTTCAGCCGCGAATTTACGCGAAATTGAGCGAATCCGGAAAGAGCCTGGGGTTTTTTGACTACTCGCTAATTGCTATTTGCCGATCAGTGAAATCAGCGTTATCAGCGTCATCAGCGGTAATGTTTTTAGAAGTGTTGCCGGAGATCCCGGAATTTCTCCACTTGCAACAGCTTCAACCCCTCCGGCGCCGGACCAACGGTTTCGTGTTCCAGAATCCACGTCATGTCATGCGGGACGAACACGGCGTTAATGCCCGCGGCCAGCGCTGGATTAATGTCGGACTTGGGGCTGTTGCCGACCATCCAGGTGGTTGGTTCGGCCAGCTCGTATTTGGCTATCACGCTCTTGTACGCGGTGGCGTTCTTCTCGGCGACGATTTCGACTGCGGCGAAATATTCCTTGAGCCCGGAGCGCTCGATCTTGCTGGATTGCTCGGTGAAATTTCCTTTGGTCACCAGGATCAAATGGTGCTCGCGCTGCTGGAGGTAATCGAGCGTTTCCGGGACGCCGCGAATCAGTTCAATGGGAGTGTCCGCAATGCGCTGCGCAAACTTACGGACCGTCTGGTGCAGTTCCGGGGTGACCGGCCCAGTGGAGAGGCGCTCGAACGTAGTCACCAGCGAATGCGTAAAGCTGTGCAGCCCGTAGCCGCGCTCCATGATCGTCTCACGTTCTACCGCGTTCAGGACTTCGCGCACTTGCTCCCGGCTCATCTGCTGGTGGTTCAGGAATGTGAGGAACTCGACAATTGCCTGCTCGAAGTAGATGTTGTTTTCCCACAGCGTGTCATCGGCGTCGATGAGCAACGTTTGCGAGTGCGCGCGTTGTGCGTTGGAAGATTCGCCGGGCAAGTTCCAACTATGATATCCGAACTGTGGGCCGCGGGCACTTTGTTGGAATCGGCGGACGGAGCAACGGAGCGGTGGTTAAAAAAGTTTGCAGTCATGCCGCCTGAGCTACAATCGGCTTTAGCGTGGACATCGATCCCATCCGTCCGTTTATAGAGAAGGTCCCATGACCAAAAAAATTCAGGATTACGGCGCAGCCGAACGGCGCAAGTTTGAACGGATCAACATTGCCTTCAGCAAGCAGGTGCTGGTGCTGGACGAAAACGGCGCCATCGTCGGGTTCCTGCGCCAACTGGGACGCGGCGGCTTCCTGATCCAGCCGGAGAAACTCTTTCCCCGAGACAGTAAGATCCACAAATTCATCATTCATGAACCGCAAGAGGACCTTAAGGTCAAGGTGAAGGCGCGCGTGCGTTACGCCGACCCTCGCGGCGCCGGCTTTGAATTTGTTGATCTGGATGCGGATACCGCGATCGAGGTGGGCATCATCATCGGGAAGTACTATGAGTCGCAGACGACGCAGTTGTGATTGTTTTTTATCCCGAGCGTAGCGAGGGAACCCTACCCGATTGAATGCCCGATGGGCAAAGTCGCGCATGTTCGTGAGCGCATACACTCCAAAACACTCAAGCGTCTCGAAGCTTTGATTTTTCTGAGGGTAGGGTTCCCTCTCCCGCTTTGCGGAATCGGGATGGGAAAAACTAAACAAACTCCACTTCAGGCTTGTGAGGAATGATCCCCGCCCTGTAGCCCATGCCCAGCAGAAGTTCTACCGCTTGCTTGCCATCGGCGCCGTAATCCAATGTCCGCTCGTTCACGTACATGCCGACGAACCGGTCGGCCATTTGCGTGTCGAGATCGCGGGCGAACTGCATGGCGTAGGTCAGCGCTTCCTCGCGATGGTCGAGCGCGTACTGAATGCTGTCGCGCAGGGCACGGCCGATGGTCTTCATGAGGTCCGGACCTAACTCGCGCCGAATCGCATTCCCTCCCAGGGGAAGCGGCAAGCCGGTCAGTTCGAACCACCATTTACCCATGTCCAGGATTTTTTGCAGTCCGGAGCCTTCGTAAGTCAGTTGCCCTTCGTGGATAATCAAACCGGCTTCGTGCTTGCCCGCCAGTATCTCGGGGATGATCTTGTCAAAGGGCACGACAACCGTCTCAATCTTGGGCGCAAAAAGCTTGAGCGCCAGGTACGCCGTAGTCAAAGTCCCCGGGACAGCGATTTTCGTCCGCTTCAGCTCTTCGAGCCCCATGGGCCGCGTGGCGACCACCATGGGGCCATAGTTATCGCCCACACTGCCGCCGCAGGACATGAGCGCGTACTTCTCCTGCACGTACGGATACGCGTGGAAAGAAATGGCGCTGACGTCATAAAAGCCTTCCATGGCTTTGCGGTTCAGGGTCTCAATGTCGGTGAGAGTGTGGGTGAACTTCAGGCCGGGCACGCGGACCTTGTTGGTCGCCAGGCCGTAGAACATGAAGGCATCGTCGGAGTCGGGGCTATGGGCCACGCTGATCTCACGGATGGGAGCGGAAACAGTTGAAGACGGCATCCTTTGAATCCTACAACACTTTTCCCGGCGCGTGGGCTTCCGGGGTATGAAACGGCACACTGGCGCCGGATATTACTTGTGTTCGACCGGTTCGTGCTCCTGCTCAATTTCCGCGAGCGTCTGCTTGAGCGATTCGTTGGAGCGGTGCAGATGCCGGGAGTATCGCCGCCACATGGCGAAGGCAGTCACCAGGATTGCCACCAGGCAAATCGCCAACAGCACGAATAAATATCTCATCGGCACCCGCATAGCATACCAAAGGCGGCTGACGCCCATTCATTAAAAATCCCTTAGACTCCCACAGGAAAAGGCTTGGTATGCGGCTCACGGGCAACGCCTGAGCGACGCTCGAATCTGCCTTGCAGCAACGACATGAGGCCCGTATACCAATACCCCACTACGAACAGGACGAGAAATGGAATGGTCCAATAATTTCCGCTGCTGATCGCATACAGGACCATGAGCGCGAAGTAACAGCCCACCAGCAGTTCCAGCCACGGCACAATGCCCAGCCGCCGCCGATATTTCTGTCCCTGGACTTTGTCGGCTTTGGTTTGCACGCTGTACTTGGGCGTCCGCTTAAACGCAGACTTGATCCCAAACAATGCCTCCAGCACAGCGCGCGTGTTGGTAAGCGTCAGTCCGATTCCCATCGCCATGAGAAATGGCAGATAGAGAAATGTTCGCGGCCAGGTCTTGGGGAACAGCTCTTTTTGTGATACCAGATAAAAACTGGAAATCGAAAACGTCGAAGCCATGAACAGCGGCAGGTCAATCAGCAACATCTGGAACCAGCCGCCGAACGAGCGGATGATCATGGCCGGCATGAGCAACGTCGAAAGCACGATCATCAGCGGATAACTCAGGTTGGCGCTCAGGTGATACCAGGCTTCAACTTTTACGCGCCAGGGCACGTCGCTGCGGAATACTTGTGGCAGAATTTTCTTGCCCGTCTGCACCAGACCCTTGGCCCACCGGGCTTGCTGTGTCTTGAAGGCGGTCATCTCAATGGGCAGTTCGGCTGGGCATTCCACGTCCTGCAGGTACTGGAACTTCCATCCTTTTAGCTGGGCGCGGTAGGAGAGGTCGGTATCTTCGGTGAGCGTATCGTGCTGCCAACCGCCGGCTTCTTCAATGGCTTGGCGCCGCCACATTCCGGCGGTGCCGTTAAAGTTGAAAAACACGTTGCTGCGGGAACGCCCGCCGTGCTCCAGAATGAAATGGCCGTCGAGCAAAATGGCTTCCACTTCGGTGAGAAACGAATAGTTGCGATTGAGGTGTGTCCAGCGCGTTTGCACCATGCCGATTTTCGGATCGGAGAAATGATGGATCACGCGCATCAGCCAGTCTTCCGGTGGAACAAAGTCGGCGTCGAAAATTGCGACGAACTCGCCCTCGGCCGTTTCCAATCCGTGCTGCAAAGCACCGGCTTTGAAACCTTCACGATTCGTGCGATGGATATAAGTAATCGGGTGACCGAGCGCGGCGTGACGCTCAACTGCGGCCCGCCCTACCTCCACTGTTTCGTCGGTCGAGTCGTCGAGTAACTGGATGTCCAGTTTTTCCCGCGGATAACTGATCTTGCAAATCGAATCCACCAACCGGTCCACCACGTACTGCTCGTTGTAAACGGGAAGTTGAATCGTGACCCGCGGCAACTCAGCAAACGTGGCCGGCGGAGCGCTCACGTGGTTCTTGCGGTTCTTGTAATACATGTACACCAGTGCGTACCGGTGCAATCCATAAGCCGCCAGAATGATCATAACGACGAAATACGGGATCAACAGGGCCAGATCAAAACCGTTGGGCGAGTAGAGATCGGAAAACTTCTTTAAGTGCGGATCATTAAAGTGCGTGCGGATGTAATGCATCACGCCTTTTTGCGACGCGGCCATGAGAAAAAACGCCAGGTTGGAACAGAGAACGTTCAGGCGGAACTCCAAGGGAAAACAGATAGATTGTACTTCTTTTCGTGAAATCCCGAGTTTTTCTGAAATCTCGAACCCGCCGGTTTTGCGGGTGAGAGATCGCTATTTTGGCGGGATCTCCCAAATCCTTCGATCACCTAATGCTGCATGGAAGTGGGTAGGGATCGGGATCCCTCTCCCGTTCTGTGGGATCGGGATTTCAGAAAAAGATCAATTCAAAAAATACTGCCGATACAGCGTATCCCGCTGTTTAGGCATGAATCCAGCATCGCGAATCATGCGGCGAAGCTCTTCTTCCGTGGTGCAGTTGGTCACACCCGCCGAACGGACAACGTTTTCTTCGAGCATCACGGAGCCAACATCATTGCCGCCAAAACGCAGGCCGAGCTGGCAGACTTTCAGTCCTTGCGTGACCCAGCTAGATTGGACATTCTTGAAGTTCGTCAGATACATCCGCGAAATAGCCAGGACTTTGAGGTACTCGACCGCCGTGGCTTCGTCCCAGTGCCGGCCGCCGAGAGCCGTGTTGTGCGGCTGGAAACTCCAGGGGATAAACGCCGTGAATCCGCCGGTTTCTTCCTGCAAGTCGTAAAGCCGCTGAAAGTGGTTGATGCGGTGCTCTTCGGTCTCACCTACGCCAAACATCATGGTGGCGGTGGTGCGCATGCCCAGCTTGTGCGCTGTGCGGTGGACATTCAACCAATCTTCGGTAAGACACTTCAGCCGCGCAATCTTGAACCGGACTTCATCGTCCAGTATCTCCGCGCCGCCCCCGGGAATGGAATCCAATCCTGCATCGCGCAAACGGCGGATGGTGTCCGCAATGCTCAAGCCGCTGATTTCAGCGAAGTGGATGATTTCAGACGCCGAGAAACAATGCAGATGCACCATGGGAAAACGCTGCTTGATGCCGCGCATCATCTCTTCATACCACTCAAGCTTCAAATCGGGATGCAGCCCGCCCTGCATTAGCACGCCGGTGCCACCCAGTTCCACGGTCTCGCGGATTTTCTCGTAAATGGTTTCAAAATCCAGCACATAGCCTTTGGATCGCCCCGGACCCTTCACCGGAGCATAGAAGGCGCAGAACGTGCAGTATTCCGTGCAGAAATTCGTGTAATTAATATTGCGATCAATGATGTATGTGACCACGCCCTCGGGGTGGTGCTTGCGCCGTACGACGTCCGCTTCCATACCGATGCCGATCAGGTCATCGGAACGGAACAGGTCGAGGGCTTGTTGTTTGGTAAGAGACATGGGCGTCCTTATTTTATAGCATGCAGGCGTTTTCTGCGGACCAGCAGTTGCTTGCTTCCTCAGACGGGGTTTGTTACATAATTACAGAGCCTCCCAGATAATAGATTCGTGTTCGATGAAAGGCGTCCAATGAAAAAGCTGCTCTTGCTGTTTACGCTTATTACATTTCTGGCCGGCTGCCTGCCGGTGGACTCGCTGGAGCCTTTGTACACCGACAAAGACACTGTTTTCGATACGGCTTTGCTGGGCGAATGGGTATCGCCAGACGCGAATGACGATGGTGTCACGACCTTCACCGAAGTGTCCGGCCACCCGGTATCGAGCTATACGATCATGATGCAGGACAAGGACAAGAACGGGGCTACGAGTTACAGCGCACATCTGGTTGACCTTCAGGGCCATCGCTTTCTGGACGTCGTCCCGGAAAACTGGGACGCACGGGCAAACTCCTATGCTCTGCATCTGGACCACTCGAAGAATGGCGTATCGTTGCAGCCTCGCTTGCTGAGATTGGGTCCGGCGGCCTACATGGAATTTACCAGCGGGGGCCAGAGTCCCAAGGGCGAACAAATTCAGGCCCGCTTGCGTACGGCGCATTGGTTTTTCAAGGTCACGACTGAAGGCAAGAAGTTGCGCCTGGACTGGGTGGATGATGACAAGTTTCAAAAAGAAGTCATAAAGGCGACATTCCGCCTTGAGAATACGCTGTTGGGCGATGGGAAGGATAAGGACGTTGTCATTACCGCCTCAACCCGGGAGTTGCAGAAGTTCGTCGTGGAGCATGTAAATGATGACAAACTCTTTTCCGAACACTCCACGGAGATACAACGCCGCAAGTAATCAGTCGCGAGCTTCCAAAAACCTGATCTCCGGCGCCGCAGGAAGCACCTTGAGTTCCTCGGCGTAACGGAAAAATAGTTTCAGCCCGCGCAGATTGTCGGCGTCGAGCGAGTAGTCAATGTTGGTGGTCAGGTACTCGCGCAGTAATTCCTCTTTTAGCTGAAGCCGCGGCGCCCAGGCTGCGGCGATTTCAGGAATTTGCAGCAGGCCGTGGTCGCGCGATTGCTGAAACGTCCGCGGAAGATTGATTTCCGCGGACAGTTCCTGAAGCGCAGCTTTGCGCACGGCCCAGAAGGCAAAAACAAACGGATAGCCTGTCCAATGGTGCCATTGCTCGGCCAGGTCGTAGACGTAGTGCCCCTTCGTGGCGGCCTGGAGCGCCGGGTCGCCGATCAGCAGACAGGCATCGTGCCAGCGCAGCATCTCCTGCTCCGATGGCGCCTGAGGCGTGAATCCCGGCGTAATCCCCACAAACTTGCGCAGGAAAACTTCCAGCAGCGCTGCCGACGTACGCGAGGAGCTGTCCGTGGCGACATTGCGTATTTTTTCCAATGGCACTTTGCTGATCAGCAGAATCGAGCGCACGGCTCCCTTGGCCGCAATCGCAATTTCAGGAATTATGACGAGGTCAGGAATCGCCGTGTAGGCGGCAACCGGAATGATTCCAACATCAGACACGCCGGACTTCAGTTCCTCTGCGCAACGCGAGGGAATCGTGTAGCTGAGATCAAAATGTGCGCTGAGTTCGCGGGCCGTATCACCGCTTTCAAAATCCCACATCAGTGGGGCCGTGTTGATAAAGCTGATAGCGGAAATCCGCAGGGGCCGCATGGTTGAGCCATTCTAGCTGAATGCCGCAACTTGACAGAGTTTTTGGAATCCGTGTACAGTCCGCGCAGTCTAATCCTGACCACGATGGGGTTCCATGGCTGCATCAAGTCCCGGGGTTTCTCATTCTCTATATTGGCTCGCGTTGCTGCTCACTCCGGGACTCGGTCCCACGCGAGGACGCAAGCTGGTAGAGCGCTTCGCCAGCGTTGAAGACGTGTTCCACGCATCGCTGACTGAGCTGGAAGCGCTCAATCTCCAGGCGCAATCGGCCCAGCATATTGCTCTGGGCAAATCGCTGGAGTTGGCGCATGAAGAAGTTGCCAAGGCCAACGCCGCGGGCGTGCAAATCCTTTCGCGAGACGATGCCCGCTGGCCCGAGCGGCTCAGCGAAATTTACGATCCGCCGCTGGTACTCTTTGTTCGCGGCAACGCTGACGTGCTGGACCGTCCGGGGATCGCGATTGTCGGCACACGTCACCCAACGCCCTACGGTATGGGTATGTCCGAACGGCTGGCCTGTGATCTGGCAACGCGCGGGCTGGTGATTTTCAGCGGCATGGCGCGGGGCGTGGACACTTTTGGGCACAAGGGTGCGCTCAAAGCCAAAGGCAAAACCGTTGCCGTGTTCGGCACCGGTGTGGACGTGATCTATCCGCGGGAAAATAAGAAAATCGCCGAGGCCATTGTGGAGTCCGGCGGAGCACTGATCAGCGAGTTTCCCATGGGCGCATTCCCTGCTCCGCAGAATTTTCCGATCCGCAATCGCATCATCAGCGGCCTCTCCGTGGGCGTGCTGGTCGTTGAAGCGGGAGAGTACAGTGGCACCCGCATCACCGCGCGTTGCGCTCTCGAACAAAGCCGCGAACTCTTTGCCGTGCCCGGCAACGTAACTTCGCGCAACTCCTGGGGTCCAAATACTTTGATCAAACAGGGAGCCAAGCTGAGCGCCACCTGGGAAGACATTTGGGAGGAACTTCCAGCCGAGGTCCAGCAGCAGCTTGAATCCGAATACGGCCTGGCTGCATCTGAACAGAAATCGCAGACCGGCAGCCTATTCGGCGACGAGCAGATTTCGCCGCGCGAGAAAAAAGTCCTCTCTCTTCTGAAGCAGGACGAGTCCGTGCACATTGACGACATCGTGGAAAAGCTGGAAGGCCAGCTTTCGTCGTCAGAAATTTTCGCGGCACTGTTCGAACTGGAGCTGAATGGGAAGATCAAGCAGATGCCGGGGAAGAGATTCGTGAAGAGTTTCGGTACTTAGTATTTAGTAGTTAGTATTTAGCCAACTGCGGGAGGCGCACTTGAGAAATTATCGAGACTTGCAGGTTTTGGACGAAAGCCCATTCACTGACTTTGGAGCTATATCGAATATCGCGTGCTTTTCCGCGAGAGGAGATGTATGGTCTTACGAGCCAACTGCGGCGCCCGGCCAGCTCCATCGGAGCGAACCTTGCTGAAGGGTGTGGCCGGCGCACAAGCAATGAACTCGCTCGCTTTGTGCGAATTGCGATGGGGTCCGCAAGCGAACTCGACTATCATCTGGTTCTTTGCAAAGACTTGGGGTTCATGAAGACAGAGGATTGCGAACACAGCTCAATAGGGATTGACGGAAGTGCGCAAAATGCTCACCTCGTTTTTAGGCCGCATTGAGGAGCAAATCGACGCGAAAAGCGCCGGAACCGCCAAGGGCCAAGATCGCTAAATACCAAATACTAAGTACTAACTACTCAGGAGGGATATTTGTCGGGCGAGTCAATTCGTGCTACGAATATCTAAGCGGGAAACCAATTGCCCAAATCACTCGTTATCGTCGAATCGCCGGCCAAGGCGAAAACCATCAATAAGTACCTGGGGAAGGACTACGAGGTGGAAGCCTCGCTCGGTCACATCAAAGACCTGCCCAAGAGCAGGCTGGGTGTGGACATTGAGGGCGACTTCAGCACCGAGTACGTCGTTATCCCCGGGAAAGAAAAAGTCGTCGCCAAGCTGAAGAAGATGGCGAAGACCGCGTCCGCTATTTATCTGGCGCCTGACCCGGACCGCGAAGGCGAGGCCATTGCCGCCCATCTCGCGGAAGAGTTGCGTGATACTGGCGGCAAGAAGAAAAAAGGCGGCGGCATACCTTTCTACCGCGTGACTTTTAACGAAATCACCAAGAAGGCCGTGCAGGAAGCCTTCCTGCATCCGCGGGACATTGATCAGCACCTGGTGGACGCGCAGCAGACACGCCGCGTGCTCGACCGGATCGTGGGTTATCAGGTTTCGCCGCTGTTGTGGGACAAAGTCCGCCGCGGTCTTTCCGCAGGACGCGTGCAGACCGTTGCGTTGCGGCTGATCGTGGAGCGCGAACGCGAGATCAAAGCGTTCCTGAAAAAAGAATACTGGACGATTGACGCCAATCTCGCCGGGCCTAAACCGCCGGCGTTCGATGCCCACTTTATTGGGCGAGACAGCGAAAAGACCGAAGTCACGAATGCGGAAGACGCGGAAAAGATCCGGGCGGCGCTCGAAACCGCGCAGTGGTCTGTTCGCGAAGTTGAGAAGAAAGAACGTCGCCGCAGCCCGGCGCCTCCTTTTACGACCAGCAAGCTGCAGCAGGATGGTTCGCGCAAACTGCGCTTCAGCGTGAAGCGCGTCATGATGATTGCCCAGCGCCTCTATGAGGGCGTCGAGTTGGGTGACGAAGGNNACGGAAGTCCGCGAGTTGATCGAGTCGTCCTACGGCAAGGATTTTGTGCCGGCGACTCCCAACGCGTACAAATCGAAGAAAGCTGCGCAGGAAGCGCATGAGGCGATTCGTCCGTCATCAGCCACGCGCCATCCGGACCAGATCAAGCAGTACCTCCAGGAAGACGAGTACAAAGTTTACAAATTGATCTGGCAGCGCTTTGTGGCTTCGCAAATGACGCAAGCGGTCTTCGATCAGACCAGCGTGGACATTGAAGCCAAGGCGGCCAGCGAGTCTTTCACGTTCCGCGTGACCGGCTCCATCCTGAAATTTGAAGGCTTCTTGAAAGTGTATGAAGAGTCCAAGGAAGGCAAGGACGAGGAAGATGAGGAGCTCAAGAAAAAGCTGCCTCCGCTCGAAGCCGGCCAGGCACTCACGCTCAAGGAACTGAAGCCGGAGCAGCACTTCACCGAACCGCCTCCGCGATTCAACGAGGCTTCGCTGGTCAAGGAATTAGAAGAGCGCGGCATTGGCCGGCCGTCTACTTACGCCACAATTCTTTCGACCATCGTCGAGCGCCAGTACGTGCAGAAGCTGGGAGGAAAATTCAGTCCCACCGAAACCGGTTTGGTCGTGACGGACCTGCTGGTGGCGAACTTTGCTGAAATATTCGACCCGGCCTACACCGCGCGTCTGGAAGAAGAATTGGACGAGATTGAAGAAGGCAAAGAGACCTGGAAAGACGCTCTAGCCGGCTTCTACAAAAAATTCGAAAAAGACCTCCGCTACGCCGAAAAGCACATGGAAAACGTCAAGCGGATGGAAAAGCCGACCGACGAGAAATGCGAACGTTGCGGCTCGCCTCTGGTCCTCAAGTGGGGCAAGCACGGTTCGTTCTACGCCTGCAGCGCCTATAAGAAGGATGATCCAACCGGCTGTACCTTCACCAAGGAAAATCCCATCAACCTGCCCGATCTTGACACGGCGGAAATGCCGGAGACTACCCAGGAAGAGTATTGCGACAACTGCGGCCGGGTGATGGTTCTGAAGCGCGGACGCTTCGGCCAGTTCATGGCGTGCACCGGATATCCTGACTGCAAAACCACGCGCCGTCTGGACCAGGGCAAACGCGTGCCAGACGTCGCGCTGGAAGAGACCTGTCCGCAGTGCAACCGCAACATGGTGCTGCGTCACGGCCGCTATGGTGAGTTCATTTCCTGCAGCGGTTATCCCGAATGTAAGTACGTTAAGCAGAACTACATTGGGGTAAAATGTCCGCGTTGCAAAGATGGCGAACTGGTGGAAAAGAAGGCCCGACGCCGGGGAAATATTTTTTACGGATGCTCGAATTATCCCAACTGCGAGTTTACTTCGGCTTACAAGCCGGTAGCGGAACCGTGTCCGGAGTGCGGCAGTCCGTATCTGCTGGAAAAATATTTGAAATCGGGCAGCGTGCTGATGTGTCCAAACAACACCCGCAAAGCCGCCGATGAAGAAGACCAGCCAAAACGTAAGCCGCGCGGCAAAAAGGCCGCCGCGGAAGCGGTGGAAGCCCCAACGGTGAAATGCGATTATTCACGGCCGCTGCCCACGCCGGTAGCGGTAGCGTAAGAACAGGAGCGATGTATGGCAAAGAAAGAAAAGAAAAACCCGGGCAAAGACGCGCAGATTCTGCTGCATCTCTACGAACTACGGCGCGAACCAACCATGCGCAAGGCGCGCAGCTTTATGACCGGCGAGTTCTGGCCGCAAAGCTACGATGAATTCAAGACCGTGCTCTTCGACTTCGGCAGCGAGCGCAATGCCTGGGCCCGTCAGGCGCTCACGTTCTGGGACATGGCCGCGGCCATCGTGCTGAGCGGCGCCGTGGATGAAGACCTGTTTTACGAAACCAACGGCGAGCTGTATTTCCTCTACGCCAAGTTCAAGAACTTCCTGCCGCAATTCAGAAAAGAGTTCATCGATCCTGAGTTTGCGACCCGCATCGAAAAGCTGGCCACCAAATCAATCAAGGGCCGAAACCGGGTCAAGCGGATGGAAGCGTACTTCAAGGCGCGCGCCGCGCAACAGGCCGCGGCCGCCAAAGACGGCAACTAGTCTCGCAGTGCCCGCTGAACTTATAGAGCGCTCGGGTGTGTCAAGCGTTCGGAGGACCAGATGAAGAGAACTTCAACCACAGCGCTGGTGTTGACAGTTGCTGCATTCCTGTGTGGGCTTCAAGCCCAGACCGCTGACTGGACCAAGTACGACTCACCCGAGGGCCAGTACAGCATCCTCTTTCCTGGGGAACCAAAACTCAGCACCCAAGAGGCCACTGCGGCGACGGGGGCCAAATTGCCGCAGTACATGGCGATCAGCGTGGATTCAAAAAACGAAACCTTCTACAGCGTCTTGTACTTCGATCTGCCTTCGGACATGAAATTCTCTTTTAACGATGGCCGGGACGGCATCCTTAACAAGGTAAAAGGTACCCTCATCTCTGAGAAGGCGATCAGCATTGAGGACTACTCAGGACGCGAGCTGAAGATCTCCGCCCCAAACGACGGCGCTGAGTACATTGTCCGGGCGAGGTTTTACCTGGTGGGAACGAGGATTTACCTGTTGCAACTGCTCCTTGACAAGTCGGCAGATGGCCCGATCGCAGACGACAAGAGCGTGAAGTTCTTCGATTCATTCCAGCTCACAAAAGCGAAATAACGCGCGACTGCCCACTAGCTCGCTTTCTTCCCCGTGTTACAGTCAGGCTCAACAACGCCCAAGTTTATTCGCTTTTTATTCGTCATCTGTGCTATCTTGTCATTCCCATGCCGCCCACAGCGCAACCCGCAGAGCAGGTCAACTGGCTCTTTGTGGACATGAATTCGTATTTCGCTTCGGTGGAACAGCAGGTCCAGCCGCAGCTTCGGGGGAAGCCTACGGTGGTGGTCACCGTGAACACCGATTCCACCGTCTGCATTGCCGCCAGTTATGAAGCCAAGGCCCTTGGCGTGAGTACGGGAACACCGCTGGGGGAGGCCAAAAAGAAATGTCCTGGCCTGAACGTGGTGGAAGCCCGACATGAAATTTATGTGGACTATCACAACCGGATCAAGGACGCGCTCGAGAATTGCCTGCATGTTTCCAAGATCGTTTCCATCGACGAAATGGAGTGCCGCCTGCTGGGATGCGAACGCCAGCCGGACAATGCGCGGGCCCTGGCACAAAAAGTAAAACAAGCGGTGCGCGTTGTGGGCGAAAACCTGCGTTGTTCCGTTGGGTTGGCGCCCAACCGCTTTCTGGCCAAAACAGCGTCCGACCTGCAAAAACCTGATGGCTTGGTAATCATCACCCCAAGCCAGCTTCCCGAAGTCCTCTTCCGGCTGAAACCGCGCGACCTGACGGGCATTGGCGGCCGGATGGAGCAACGCCTGCTCAGCCAGGGAATTAAAACCATGGAGCAACTCTGGCAACTCGATATAGACCAGATGACCCGTCTCTGGGGCGGCGTGATGGGAACGCGCTTCTGGATGAAGTTGCGGGGCGACGATTTTGACGACCGCGAAACCCAACGGAGCAGCTTTGGACACCAGCACGTGCTTCCGCCGGAACTACGCACGCGTGAGCAAGCCGCAGCTGTCGGCAAAAAGCTGCTGCACAAAGCCGCTCTCCGCCTGCGCCAGGCCCGGCTGGCGACCAGCGGCATGGCCATCTTTGTGATGTTTGCCAAGGACCCGAAGTCCCGCGACAAACATGAAGACCAGAGCGTTTACTGGCTGCATCATGGCCGCCCGGTTTGGGAAGCCAAGCTGCGCTTCCCTTCCTGCCAGGACACCATGACCCTGGTGAACGTTTTTCAGGAAGCATGGAAAAAATGCCCTGCATTCAGGCCGGTCATGGTCAGCGTTGTTCTGATTGATCTTGTTCCCGAGGAGATGCAGAATTTGACGCTATTCGGCGAGATGTACGGAGAGCAGAAATTCCAACGCCTGGCCCAGGCCATGGATACCATCAATGCAAAATACGGTTCTACGACCCTGTATCTGGGCGGGATTCACGATGTACGCAAGTCTGCGCCGCCAAGGATCGCTTTCACGAGCATTCCGGACATGAACCTGAAGTAAGATCGCCGTGATCGCCGGCATCGGGAAGCATGACTTACCACTAATTTTCACTGATCACACTGATTTACAAACCTGCACGACGATAGCGGAAGAAGCAGCCCAAACCCCTTTAACCACAAAGGGCACAAAGGAACACGAAGATAAGAAGGAATCAGTCTGCTTTTGGTTTTTCCTTCGTGCTCCTTTGTACTACGATGTG
>PLJN01000100.1:70316-73659 GCA_003140235.1 Acidobacteriaceae bacterium | reverse complement strand
TTGTATCAATACGAGTTTTGTTTACCCGACGTCGCGGAAGTCTGGCGCCGAGGTAGCGTGATTGCTTCGTGGCTGCTGGATCTCACCGCAACTGAGTTGTTGAAAGAGCCGAGTCTCAAAAGTTATGCGGGACGCGTATCGGATTCGGGCGAGGGACGCTGGACAATCAAAGCCGCAATCGATGAAGCGGTCCCTGCCGCTGTTTTGAGTGTCGCACTTTATGAACGATTCAGTTCCCGCGGCAATGCTGATTTTGCCGATCGAGTTCTGTCCGCAATGCGGCATGAGTTTGGGGGGCACGTAGAAAAAGCCGCGTGACGGATGAAAATGGCGAACCTCGATTCGGATGCGTTTGTCTTCTTCGGTGCCACCGGGGATCTGGCGTACGAGCAGATTTTCCCGGCGCTTCAGGCGATGATCCGGCGCAGTCACTTCAATATGCCGATTATCGGAGTGGCAAGGTCTGCTAAGGGCCTCGAACAGCTTCGGGGCCGTGCTCGCGAGAGTCTTGAGAAGCACGGCGGCCTGGATCCTGACGCGTTCGCAGTGCTTTCGGCGAAGCTGCAGTATGTCAACGGAGACTACGGCTCCCAACAGACATTCCGCGATCTGCGAAAGGCGCTTGGCGGGGCGTCTCGGCCTCTTTACTACCTTGCCATACCGCCAAACATGTTTGAGACCGTTGTCAAGGGCCTGGCCGACGCAGACTGCGACAAGGGCGCGCGTGTGGTCGTCGAGAAACCTTTTGGCCGCGACCTAGCCTCCGCGCAGGAACTCAACCGAATCCTCCATCGGTCCTTCCTGGAATCGGCAGTTTTCCGGATCGATCATTACCTCGGCAAGGAACCAGTCCAAAATCTGCTCTACTTCCGCTTTGCCAACTCGTTTCTGGAGCCGATCTGGAACAGCAACTATGTCCAGAGCGTACAGGTCACGATGGCTGAAACCCTCGGTGTGCAGGGCCGCGGAGTTTTCTATGAAGAGGTAGGTGCGATCCGCGATGTTGTGCAAAACCACATGTTGGAGGTCGTTGCGCTGCTCACGATGGAGGAGCCAACCGGCCGCGATCCAGATGCCTTGCGCGACGAGAAGCAACGGGCTTTTCGAGCCATGCGGCCGCTTACTCCTGCCGATGTCGTTCGCGGTCAGTTCCGTGGCTACCGCAAGGAAGACGGTGTCGCTTCGAATTCGCAGGTGGAGACATTCGCCGCAGTCAGGCTACACATCGACACATGGCGATGGGCAGGTGTTCCATTCTACATTCGAGCCGGCAAACGGATGCCTGTCACGGCAACTGAAGTATTGGTTGAACTCAAACGTCCGCCACAGGCAGTGTTCGACACAATCACCCAAAGTCAAGCGAATTACTTCCGCTTTCGTCTCAGCCCCAATGTATCGATCGCCCTGAGCGCGCGGGTCAAGGTGCCCGGAGAAGCGATGGTCGGCGAGGATGTGGAACTCCTCGTGCGCCCAGGCTCAGACGACGAGATGATGCCGTACGAGCGACTGCTCGGCGATGCCATTCGAGGTGATTCTCTGCTGTTCGTTCGTGAGGACGGGGTCGAAGCCGCTTGGGGTGTTGTCGATCCGATTCTGGGAAACGTGACGCCGGTCCATGAGTACGAACCCAATACTTGGGGGCCAGTCGAAACTGAGCAGATCATGGCCGGCGACAACCGGTGGCACAATCCCCATCTGATCGCAGAAAAAACGCAGGTGGCGAAACTAAAATGAGAACACTGTGCGAGATCGTTCCCGATGGACACCGCTCCGTGTGCCGCTTGCCGATTTGTTTGGCCCGCCTCTGCTTCGGCACCTTAGAAAGTTGAGCCGTGAAGACAAGGTAATCATGGGAGATCATGCCGATGAAGAAGGACTTTAAAGTTGGAGATCAGGTGGGGTGGAACTCGGAAGCAGGCTACGTCCGGGGAACGATCAAGAAGAAGATCACCTCTGCCATCACGTTCAAGGGCTACACGGTCCGCGCCTCGAAGGAGGAACCGCAGTATTTGATCAAAAGCGACACGACCGACCATCTGGCCATGCACAAGGGAGCGGCTCTCAAGAAACTCAAAAGTAAACAATGAGCACGCTGTCTGCTGCACCGGACCAGCAGCCATGGTGTCGTCGCGGTTACGCTCACGAGTACGGCATCGAGAAGTCTGAGACTGAGAAATAACCGTTGCACTCAAAAGAGGTGCGACAGTGCCGAGCAGCCAACGTCTCGGAAGGCGAAGGAGTGAGGTTATGACTGTTGAAACTTCAGAACAAGTTGCGTTGCAAACGCTACAGGACAAGGCGACCCGCTTGCGTATCGACTCGGTCCGTTCTACGACCGGGGCTGGTAGTGGACACCCGACGAGTTGCGCCTCTGCTGCAGAGATCATGTCCGTGCTTTTCTATTCCGTGATGCGTTACGATCCTCGCGATCCGCACCGACGGGAGAGCGACGTCTTCGTGCTTTCGAAGGGTCATGCCGCACCCATCCTCTATGCGGCGTGGGCGGAGGCCGGCGCCTTTCCGCGCGAAAAACTACTGACTTTGCGCAAGGTCGACTCTGATCTGGAAGGTCACCCCACTACCCGCTTGCCGTTCGTGGACGTAGCCACCGGTTCGCTGGGTCAGGGCTTGTCTGTTGGTGCAGGAATCGCCATCAATGCGAAACAATTCGAGAATTCCGATCAGCGCGTTTATGTTTTGATGGGCGATGGCGAATCGGCGGAAGGCTCAGTATGGGAGGCCGCGCAATGGGCGGCTCTCCACCGCCTCAATAATCTCTGCGCGACCATCGATATCAATCGTCTGGGTCAGAGTCAGCCGACCATGCTGGAGTGGGATCTTGAAACCTACAAGGCTCGCTGGGAAGCATTTGGCTGGCAGGTGTTGATCGTTGATGGACACAGCATTCCCGATCTCCTAACAGCCTATGAAGCCGCCGGCCGGTCCACCGACCGACCGACGATCGTGCTCGCGCGGACATTGAAGGGCAAGGGCCTCATCGGAATCGAGGGTCTTGAGCATTGGCATGGCAAGGCACTCCCCANNTGCCTCCGGCACGACCTCACAGCTCCAAAGCCATGGCAGGCAGCGACGCCGGTCCGACGGCAAAACCGCCTTATGTAATCGGAGGTCAGGAAGTTGCTACGAGAAGGGGCTTTGGCGACGGCCTCTCCGCTCTGGCGAAGGTTGATACTCGGATTGTGGTGCTCGACGGTGACGTAAAGAACTCCACCTACACAGAGGAATTCGAGAATGCCGCACCGAATCGGTTCTTTCAGGGTTACATCGCGGAGCAGAACATCGTCGGAGTCGCCATGGGATTGGCGGCACGAGGCAGGGTCCC
>PLJN01000100.1:70014-70268 GCA_003140235.1 Acidobacteriaceae bacterium | reverse complement strand
AAGATCTCGCCATGATGTGCGCGCAACCGGACTTCACGGTGCTGTATCCTACCGATGCTACGAGTGCCTGGAGGGCCACAGAACTGATCGTCGAGCAATCCGGCCCCTGCTACCTCCGGCTGGGGCGGCCGAAGTCGCCGGTTCTCTACAGTCCGGACGAGGGATTTGCGATCGGGAAATGCAAAGTCCTCCGCAAAAGCGACAGGGACAAAGCGCTCATTATCGCGGGCGGCATCACTGTGTTTGAAGCGCTG
>PLJN01000100.1:68120-69984 GCA_003140235.1 Acidobacteriaceae bacterium | reverse complement strand
CGTCGGCGGCCTCATCGTCACTGTCGAAGACCACTATGCGCGCGGAGGACTCGGCGACGCCGTTCTCGCAGCTCTAGCTGAGGAGCGCGTTCGAGTCTGCAAGCTAGCCGTGCGGGAGATCGCTCACAGCGGAGAAGCCAAGGAACTGATTGAAAAATACGGCATTTCGTCCGGGCACATCGTGAGCGCGGTCAAGTCTGTCTTATTGGCAGCCTCGCGCGATACCGTCGGCGTCGCAAGGTCAAAGGGATTGCGGAAGAGACCTGTTGGCCGTGCGATCAATGGCAACGATATGAAGCCGACGCGACAGCTTCACGAGCTCGGCCAGAGTCTCTGGCTTGACAACATCTCCCGAGGGCTCCTGACGAGCGGGACGCTCCGCCGCTACATCGACGAACTCTCGGTCACTGGGCTCACATCAAATCCGTCCATCTTCGACCATGCGATTAAGAACTCAAACTCCTACAATGACTCCATCCGCCAGAAGATAAAAGAGGGCAAGTCGGGCGAGGCACTCTTCTTCGAGCTTGCGCTCGAGGACTTGAGGCAAGCCGCTGGTCTCTTCCGGTCGATCTACGACCGGACCAATGGCACCGACGGTTGGGTGTCGATGGAGGTCTCTCCCTTGTTCGCTCATGACACGGCGCACACGATCGCCCAGGCTAAGCAGCTTTATGCTCGCGCCGGAAGCCCCAACCTCTTCATCAAGATTCCCGGTACTCGCGAAGGCGTGCCTGCGATCGAGGAGACTATATTCGCCGGAGTGCCAGTTAATGTAACTCTGCTCTTTTCCTGCGAGCAATATCTGGCGGCGGCTGAAGCCTACATGCGCGGCATTGAGCGACGTATCGCAGCGGGCCTGAACCCGGATGTTAACTCCGTAGCCTCTTTATTCATTAGCCGCTGGGATAAGGCGACAATGGGGAAGGTCCGCAAAACTTTGCAGGACCATCTCGGGATCGCCGTCGCCAAGCGGACCTACAAAGCGTACCGCCAACTGCTCGATTCGGAGCGTTGGCAGCGGCTCGCCAATGCCGGTGCACATCCGCAACGCCTGCTCTGGGCGAGCACAGGTACCAAAGANNGCTTCCGACGTTCTGTACATCAAGGCGCTCGCCGCGCCATTCACCATCAACACGATTCCGGATGCGACACTTCTTGCTTTCGCCGATCACGGCAAACTGGGTAAGCTTCTGCCCGTCGACGGTGGCGATGCGGAGAAAATGATCGCTAAGTTCGGCCAAGCGGGCATCGACTATAAGCAACTGGCCGCCGATCTGCAGCGCGAAGGCACCGAGTCCTTCGTCAAATCTTGGAAAGAGCTGCTCGGCTCTATCGCGTCGAAAAACGTTACGCTCAAAGCCGCGGGGTGAGATCCGCAGCGACGAAATCAAAAGGGGTGGACCCAAGATCGGCACGGGTTCGAGAAAAATATCCTATCGTCTCGACTGCCGTAATTATCCTGTGGAGGAATAGAAAATGATCACGATCCCGCGACCGCAAGCTGAAATCATTCCGCTCTGCGAGCGGGCGGCATGGAAGGCGCTGCGGCAGCATCATGCCAAGATACAGAATGTGCACCTCCGCCAGCTGTTTGCGGAGGATCTGCGGCGCGGCGAGCACTTCGCGTTCGAGGCTGTAGGTCTCTACTTCGACTACTCAAAGAACCGCATCACCGATGAGACGATCAGCCTGCTGCTTGAACTCGCAAATCAGTCTGGCCTGCGCGAACGGATCGACGCCATGTTTGGCGGCGAGAAGATCAATGTCACCGAGAAACGCGCAGTTCTGCACGTTGCGTTGCGAACGATGAAGGACGAGTCGATCAAGGTGGACGGTACGAACGTAGTGCCCGAGGTCCACG
>PLJN01000100.1:65419-67999 GCA_003140235.1 Acidobacteriaceae bacterium | reverse complement strand
CGACGAGACGCTCTTCATCGTGTCCTCCAAGACGTTCACAACGCTTGAGACGATGACCAACGCACGCACGGCCCGCGAGTGGGCGCTCCAGGCGTTGGGAGATGAGAAGGCTGTTGCGCGCCACTTCGTCGCAGTCTCGACCAATACCGCCGAGGTCAAGAAGTTCGGCATTGACACCGCCAACATGTTCCAGTTCTGGGATTGGGTCGGCGGACGCTACTCGATGGACTCGGCGATTGGTCTGTCGACGATGATCGCGATTGGCCCCGACCAGTTCCGCGCGATGCTCGCCGGCTTCCACGCGATGGANNGAGTCTCAGACAATCGCTGTTCTGCCGTATGAGCAATACCTCAAGCGCTTCCCGGCCTACTTGCAGCAGTTGACCATGGAGAGTAACGAAAAGCATGTGACGCTGGACGGCACACGCGTGGAATACCAGACTGGTCCGATCTTCTGGGGCGAGCCGGGGACCAACGGCCAGCACTCTTTCTATCAACTCATTCACCAGGGAACGAAACTCATCCCGTGTGATTTCATCGGCTTCTTTCAGACGCTGAATCCGCTAGGCGATCACCACGACCTCTTGATGTCGAATGTGTTCGCACAAGCGGAGGCACTCGCGTTCGGCAAGACTCCGGAAGAGGTCCGGGCGGAGGGAACGCCGGACTGGCTCGTTCCCCACCGTACCTTCGAAGGCAATCGCCCGTCGAACGTGATCCTGGCGGAACGGCTGACCCCGGAGACTCTGGGCAAACTGGTGGCGCTCTACGAACACAGTGTGTTTACACAGGGAACGATCTGGCAAATCGATTCGTTTGATCAGTGGGGCGTCGAGCTGGGCAAGGTCCTGGCCCAGCGGATCATACCGGAACTCGAGGCAGCCGAGGATCCATCGCTGAAGCACGATAGCTCGACCAATGCTCTCATTCGGCGCTATCGCAAACTCAAGGGCGGCGCCGCACGAATGAAAAAGAACGGCTGAGTTGGCGCGAACTCTCCGATAACGTTGCGAAGCGTAACCGGGAGTGTGGATGCGCGGATCACGCCACCGCGACACCCCTAGCACTGCACCCAATGGTTCGTTTGCTTCGTTAGTGTGCACAGACGGTAAGCAATCGTGAATGACATGAAGATTCTGGTAATTGATGTGGGAGGCACTCACGTGAAGGTGCATCGCCCCGGCCACGAGGAGCCTGTGAAGATTCCCTCCGGGCCGAAAATGACTGCAAAGAAAATGGTCGCTGACGTGAAGAAGGTGGCAGCTGGATGGAAGTATTCTGCCGTGTCGATTGGTTATCCAGGTCCGGTAGTTCACGGACGACCTTTCAGCGAACCCTACAATCTTGGGTCCGGGTGGGTGGGCTTCGATTTTACCCGAGCTTTCGGTCATCGCGTTAAGGTGGTCAACGATGCCGCTATGCAGGCGCTGGGGAGCTACAAAGGAGGGCGCATGCTCTTCCTGGGTTTGGGCACCGGGCTGGGTTCGGCACTGATCGTCGATGGAGTCCTCGAACCGATGGAACTGGCGCACCTGCCTTACAGAAAGGGACGAACCTTTGAGGACTACATAGGTTTAGCTGGCCTTAAGCGACTGGGAAAGAAAAAGTGGCGTCACTANNGTGGCTGATGTTGTGAAGCGGCTGAAGGCGGCGCTTCAAGCTGACTACGTCGTGCTGGGCGGGGGCAATGTCGGGTTGCTCAAAACGCTTCCAGCCAAGGCTCGTTTAGGGGAGAACTCCAACGCGTTCCTCGGTGGATCTCGACTTTGGCAAAACCGAGGCAGGTTTGCCCGCAGCCGTTTCGGTTCATGCGACAAGCACTCGTCCTAGGGAGGGTGCCGGACTTTCTTTTCCTTCTCATCCGTGACAACCGTAATGCCAATAGAAACGAATGTAGCATTGCACGAAGCAAGCATTGGGCTCAGCATGAGCTTATAGCGCGCGGGACATTCGTCGGCAGCAACAAGGTTAGACGGAAGGGCGCACGTCAGCGGTGATCGCGCGGATAAGTGTCTGTCAACATTGGAGGCCGAATCTGTGAGTCAGCGGTCGTTTTCGATCACGCCCATACCGCCCTTCCGTTTGGATCTCACAGCTTGGGCACTCCGTCGACGCCCGGAGAATGCAGTAGATCGCTGGGATGGGAGGACCTACCGGCGTGTTTTGATGATCGATAGTAAAGCAGTAGAAGTGGCTGTATACCAGAGTGGCGGCCCAGAAGAGCCACAACTGGAAGTCGATGTGACTGGCTCTGGTCTCACGGTGCGACAGGAAGGATTCGCAAGAGTGTTGCTCGAACGCATGCTTGGNNTTGCAGCCGTTAGTCGACGAATTCCGCGGGCTCAAGCCACCGCAATTTCCCACCGTGTTCGAGGCAGTGGCTAATGGCATTGCATGCCAACAACTCTCGCTGCTGGTGGGAATTCTTCTGCTTAGCCGCTTGGCGCATAAAATCGGCATCATATCGGCAAACTCGACAGACGCACCGCACGCCTTCCCCGATCCAACAGACTTTTCCGGAGTGAAGGTGCCGTCTTTGAAATCTCTGGGATTCAGCGCCAACAAATCGCAGGCTTTGAT